>DCEG01000005.1:73635-101960 GCA_002316835.1 Bacteroidales bacterium UBA1035
GCGATAGTGGCTCTGTCGGTAACCGTTAAATGATCCAACCCGTCCCCGAATACTTCCACGAATTTTCCAACCACGCCTTTTTCACGCAACACTTTCGTGATGGACAACACCATATCGGTGGCTGTGCAGGTTGGCGGAATTTGGCCGGTTAGTTTCAGTCCGATTACTTCTGGACAAGTGAAGAAGATAGGCTGTCCTAACATGGCTGCTTCTGCTTCAATACCTCCAACACCCCATCCCACAACTCCAATTCCGTTGACCATAGGTGTGTGAGAGTCTGTTCCTACCAATGTGTCAGGAAACAGCCATCCGTCCCTTTCTATAATTCCTTTGGCTAAATATTCCAGATTTACCTGATGACAAATTCCCATCCCCGGCGGTACAACCGTGAAGTTTTTCAACCCTTTCTGAGCCCATTTAAGCAGTTCATATCGTTCTTTATTTCTTTCATACTCTAACTCTACGTTTCTGTTGAAAGAGTAATTAGTCCCGTAATAATCCACCTGAACAGAGTGATCGATCACTAAGTCGACAGGAATAGCCGGGTTGATTTTTTGACCATCCTTACCGTGTCGTACGTACTCGGCTCTCAACGAAGCCATATCCACTACGGCAGGAACACCGGTGAAATCCTGCATAAGAATACGAGCCGGTTTAAAGGGAATGTCTTTATCGATGGGTTCGGACGACCAATTCACCAAAGTTTGAATGTGTTCGTCGGTAATACTGAAACCGTCGAAATTTCTCATTACGTTTTCCAACAGAATACGAATACTGAATGGCAAGTGTTTCACATTGTCTTCGGACAGTTCTTTCAACGAGCAGTAATGGTATTCAATACCATTGATTACAATGTTATTGACAGCTCTTGCATTTAAATAAGCCATAATTTTATTTTTTTACGTTGACACAAAAGTTAAACATATTTTCAAGAATAACACACGCCGAAGTTGCCGGGAATAGCAATTTAACAAATCCAACCGATTTGTCTATCTCTTAAACGTTATTGAGGGTAAAATGTTGAGGATGTGTACGGAAAATATAACTCCGAATTTATGTGGTTTTTTATTAAATGGTTTTTAAATATCGCCCGAATGTTCCCTAAAAATTGATTTTTGATTATTTTTCGAGTTTGGCAACCTGAATAGCAATATACTTGGGTAAATAATTTGGAGTGCAATTTTTCGGTACTATCTCGTCTTTGTAAAGTCCGGTTCTTTCACCCAAAGAAATACATCGGAAACGATATTCAGGTTGAAAAATTCCGATTTGAGCCGCCGTAAAATTCATAGCCCATTGCACTTCGGGTATTTCGTTTTCAATACGCGCTTCAATTGAAGTCAACAACTCTTCGGTGTTTGGTGGCGGCGTTTGCCCAACCCAGCGTAGACGGCCCTGATAATACCAGAAAACCCGCCTTTGAAGGGAAGATGGGCTGTTTTCCCACGATTGCATTAAAGCGATAGTCTTTTTATCTTTCGATAGCTGGTTTGCCATTAACCAATCAATTAATGGAATCTTTTCGTCTTCTTTGTGTTCCTGCATATCTTTGTCTAATTGATTGATGACTTCTTGTGAAAGAAGCTTTTTGTCCATAATCAGAATGGCCAGTTGCCGCGCTAAATATTGCCTGGTCGTCCATAATTCCAAGGCTAATTCGTGGTCTTTTTTAATGTCTTTTGCTATTTTTCGCAAGTCGCCGAGATTAGTCGTTTTATTGTCAATTTGAGTGATTATATTTTTTGCTTTCGATGATAACTCCATAGCTGTGATAGGATTTCTAAAAGTGAGGTTCGATTTTAGTTTTTTCTTCAAGAACATTCGTGATGTTCGTTGACATATCTGATGGATTCCATACACAGTTCCCGTAAAATGGGAATTCTTATATCGGAAAGCTTCTTTACATAAATGCACGCTTTGCCCATTTTGAATTTACCAAGATCGGCCAGCAATAATTTACTTTTCTCCGTATCGGAATAAACATAAAGAGAAAACGCCGCTTTTCTTGGCGAAAAACCGAGAATGGGTGCGTCGCCTTCGTGCCCGCTTGCATACTTGTAATGATAATTGCCGAATCCGATAATAGTCGGCCCCCACATTTTGGGTTCTTCTCCCGATATATCACGCAAAAGGGTAATTAATTCTAAACTGTCTTGCCGTTTTTGTTCTGTTTCTACATAAGTGTTAATAAACTCATAAACGTCAGCAGTGGTGTATGTTGTTTTGTTTTTTGCCATAAGTTGAATTTTGCTCACATTTCAAAAAAGTATTTTATTTGTTTTATTGATACTTTTTTGTACAAAGATAATCCTAAAATCCTTTTAACCATTTCGATAATTCAGATAAGAAAAGTGAATGGTATGAATACGTTTCACGATAACCAAAGCCGTGACCTCCGGTTGGATATAACAGAAAAGTTACCGGAACATTGCTTTGCTGTAATGATTCAACGTAACGGAATCCGTTTTGCGGTGGAACAACTTTATCGTCTGAAGCGAAGATAATAAACGCCCGGGACGTTTCTTTGGTTATTTGTTTCTCGTTTGAGTATTTTTCAATCAGTTCTTTTGAAGGATTTTCTCCGATCAGGTTTTTTCTCGATCCAGCGTGTGTAAACGTTTCATCCATTGTAATAACCGGATAGAGCAGTATTTGAAAGGCCGGACGATCGGTTCCGGTGGTATGTGTAGCATAAGTAGATGCCAGATGTCCTCCGGCCGATGAACCCATAATTCCGATATCATCGGGGTTAACATGCCATTCTGCAGCGTGCTGTTTCACCAGATCGAAAGCTGCCTTTACATCGGTAAAGGGAACGGAAGAATTGCCTTTCGGCATCCGATATTTGAGCACGCCAAGCGCAATACCCTTGCTCAGAAAATAAGGTGCCCAGTCAAATCCTTCGTGGAAAACCGCCAGTCCCTGATAACCTCCGCCGGGCAGTGCGATAACCATTCTTCCGGTAGCTTTATCGGGATCGGGCAGATAGACTCGAAGGGTAGGAGCCACGATACCTCTTGAAGCATCGGCATCTATTACAGGTTTTTCCTTTACGGTGCTCAACGGGTATTCTGTCCATTCTTTTTGCTGTAACGCACTTTTGATGGCTTTTCCCCAGAATTCGCCCAGCTTTTGAGCACCTGCTTTGTTGGGATGTAGATAAAACCTTCCCGAGTTGCCATTTTCGGCATAAAAGAGCGGTTTGTTGTCTTTAAAATAATCGAAAGCGGTGGTATCGCCCAAAAACACCTGCCCAGGAAAAGTTTCGCTGTAATCGGTTGTCAGTTTTTTCAGCATCGGAAAATAAGATTCCAACACATTCAACCCTTCCTGCAGGTAGGTGGAAGTATTGTGTGTGGTTGGGCTGTACCACACAGGCCGATTCAGCACAACCCGACTTGCGGGATAGAGTCTTAACAACTCATCGGTTATCGCTTTCATGTTCGTATAATATTGTTCCGGCTGCAAGCGCGATTTGCTGTTTCCGCGTAGCGCACTATCGTTAGTCCCCAGCATAATGGAGAAAACAAGCACGCCGTTTTCTTTTGACAATTCATCGGCAGCAACTTTCACTTTTGCAAAGAAAGTGTTGGTAGCAGGCAAAAAATCCACCGTAGTTTTACCGCTAACACCGCAATTGCGAAATTCAATCTTTCCCATATTTTGTTGTTCCATCCAGTGAACGGCTTGCACGGGCGGAGCTTCTTCCTGTGGATTATCGAGTATCACGCCTTGCGTAATGCTATTTCCAATAAAAACGATTTTTGTCTGCTGTGCCAGTGTAAAGGCTGCGAAGCAGCTGATAAATACAAAAAACGATAAAAGATGTTTCATAATTTTCTCAACTAATTTTTCATCCAAATTTACAAAACATTCATTAGCATCGATCAACAAAATAAAGAAAAGTATCATTTTGCAATCTAATTTCAATATCGAATTTATTATTTAATCCCCAAAAAAAATCTTTACTATTTCAATAACATGGACAAGAAATTGGGAGATATCATTATGATTTGTACAATCTTTTTAATTTTCTCCTTCCTAAAAATTAAAATTCAGGTTTAATACATTAACACTCTTGTAATTTCAATAAAATGTCCTTTTCTTATAATAAATTGTCTCTTTATTACTTTTTCACTATCTTTATCTTTTTACCTTTGAATAGGTTATATTTATGGGCTATTGAAAGTGGCTAAAAAATGTGGATGTTTTCCACATCTTTAGGGTTTACTATTAAGAAATAAAAGAGACAGTATCTTTATTGATATCTTTGTCCTCGAATTATGAGATGCGCCGTTATAGACTACGTCGAAGATTTATTTAAAAACCATATACAAAATTAAATGTTGAAAAAAGTCCTTTTTTTTGTTGTCATCTTTTTGATGTTAGGGGGGGACTTGTCCTCAATTTATGCACAAAAAGTTGCAGCCAAAACCAATTTTGCCTATTGGGCAGCAGGAGCATCGCCTAACGTAGCATTAGAGATAGGCTTAGGTAAAAAAACTACACTTGAATTAGGCGGTGGTTTCAATTTATGGAAATTCGATGTATGTATTGGTGCGTGCCAAATTCACTCCTGCGGAAATCATCGGGACTAAAGATGTAAATGATCCAGAGGGAACATTTTATTTGGGCGATCAGGATCATAAGTTTTATGCATCTGCTGCAGATGCAACAACGGCAGGGAACAAGCCATTAAGTTCACGTATTGAATTTGGAACGGTTAAATATCCAGGTGGCCTTTGCTATTATGCTGTTCCGGTAGGACAAATAGATGCTACACTCCAACTGGCACCCGTACTTCGGAACGATTATTTTTACATAAACATTCAAAGTGTGTTTAGAATAGGAATGCCGAATGATCCTTTCAATACTCCTTACCAAACGCTTACCAACGATATCCCTTACGGTGTTTATATCAAAACTACAATCACCGTGCAACCCTGGACCCTAAAAACAAGAAAATATGTGGTATAGAGATAAAAAAAACTACTTTGTTTTGTTGTTAGCGGCGTTTATTTTTATTATGTCCGGTTGTAAACAAGAGCTAGAATTAAGAATTGATGAACAATCCCTGATTTCCGATACGCTTTTACTTAAAGTGAACGCCCGCTTAGGAGAGGAAGCAATAAATACTAACGATGAGAACAGATTAAAGAAACTTCGCCTGATGGCGTTTAAAACAAGCGGTCCAATTGTTGCGAACGAAGTTATAGATGTTTCAACAAATTCAACGCCAACGTTCAAAGTGATAGAAAACGGCTACAAAGACGCGATAAATAACAATAACCGATACTTAAATTTTATATTTATTGGAAATGAATCTGCTGATTTGACAGATAAACTCGATGCTGTTACCGGAGCAACGCCTCTTATAAATAATAAGGATATTATTGTTCAAAATTTCAATGAGACTAACTTTAATCCCGTCACTGATGATTTTTTGATGTCTCAACTATATTTCAGGGTGATTATCAGCCCGAACGATGTGGACCCGGTAAACAGGATTTTTGAAATGCCGGTAACCATGCAGCGGAACTATGCGAAAGTAGAAGTAATGATTGATCGTGATGAAATCACATATCCGTTATCGAAGTATATGAGATTCAGCAAGATCAGTTTAATAAACGTTGCACCCAAGTATTATCTTTCATCCAAATATCCTACGTTTAATGAGAAGTTTTCCTTAGGTTTTGATGTTCGCTCCGAAGTCAACAGAAGTTCTTTATTGACTATCGATCGTAGCGAAACTGCATCTGAAGGATTGTCAGGAGCTCTTTTCTATGTTCCTGAAAATTGGGATGAAGCATATACGACAGCACACGATACGTATGCCACCAGACTAAAACTTGAAATGGTAAATACGGCTGGAGCGGTTAAAACGGTAGAGATTCCTTTTTTGGTGGAAGAACGTGAGATTGGTGTAGTACCACAAACACTCTTACGAACGGAACATTATCGCATTTCCATCACTCCCCGCGGTTTTGAAGAACCGGTAGAAATAAAAACGACCGTTTCGCCGTGGGGCGTAACGGAATTATATCAGGTTGTGGGAGACATGTTCACGGTGCAGGTTGACGATAGAGATTTTACCGGCGAAACAAATGAAGTAAAGGTTATGTATACGGTTCCCAACAATTACAATAGATATACGTGGAAGTTTGAAGCCTTGGGAGGAACTTATTTCGACAACGAGACTGTAAAGGAAAAAGTAATTACCAGTGAGCCGCCCGTAAGTGGCACGTCGTTTTCTTTCCCTATTTCGAAAGGAACGTGGACAAGTGGAAATTACCTTCGGGTGAGTGTGGGATTAGGTGAAACCCCCGTTTATGAAGAAATATTTACTTTATAGACGATAGACAATAAAGCGGTTTAAGATAGAAATGCAAAAAAACATATTACATATTATTCTTTTGGTCCTTTTTGCCGGATTTATTTCCTGCGAATCAATTAACGATAATTTTGTAGAATGTGAGTCACCTATTGAACTTAGTATTTCGGTAGATAAACCTTTTGCGACAACCCGTGCTACAAAACCTGACAAACAGGGAACAAACGACGAGAATTTAATTACCGATTTATATATTTTTTTGTTCTCACCCGATGGCAGTGAATTATTTAGATACATACCAATTCACTTCTCTAACGATGCGCTAACTCAAAGTGTACCTTGGACTAATACTACCGATCCGCATTTAGTGCTCGAAAATATTTATCCTTCCGATTTGGGAACACGCAGAGTATATGTGGTCGCCAACGCCGAAGCAGTTTTACATGACCGGTTAATGGCAGTGAGAACCGAAAAAAACCTTATGGATATGGTTTACGATAACTCATTGGGATTTCATCAAATAACTACCCCACTAATGATGCAGGGTTACGCCGATAAAACTTTCACAGCGACCGACCGTAGGATTGAAATAAATCTTAAACGCTTGGTTTCTAAAATAGACTTAACATTGTTTCTGGATTACGCGGGATTGGATGACTCACAAGAAAATAAATACCAACCACGCAACTTAAACAGCAGGACGTATGTAGTGGAGAATGCGGAAATTCCTGCATTTCCCGTCACCTTGTTTAGAAACTATCCCAATTACATTCCTTTTACGGAAAAAATCGGTACTTCAGGTAAAATCATACGTATGCAGCAGTATATTTATGAAGGAGATTTTACCGGTGGAGAAGCTTTTAACGAGCACCCTTATATTTTGCTGCAATTACCGAGCACACTTTCAGGAGAAGGGAAAGACAACTTCTACCGGGTTCAGTTGCCAGAAAAGATAGACCGAAATAGGATTTACAGGTTAGAATCTCACGTTACCGAGCGCGGCAAATTGTCGCCTGAAAATGCAGTGCTTCTGGATAATACGGTTGAAGTGATTCATTGGGAACCGGAGCATTTGTATGAAGACATTTATGGTAAAACATGGCTAACGTTGTCTGATTCTATAGTAGAACTTAATTATCTAAATGATGTAAAATCAGTAACCGCCGAATCAGATATCACTATATCCTATAGAGCAGCAGCTTATCCTGATCAGCGTGTTTTTGCGTTTTCAAACTTATCGGAAAACAATGATTTAAAATGGACATTTACGTTTACTTCTGATGCTGTTAATCATCCGTCCTACTATCAGGAATTTAGTGCAGACATAGCGTTAGACAGAGTATTGATGGTATACAATAAACTGATTACTAAAACGCTGACTGTTAAAGTACGGCCTTCGATACGCCTAGCATCTGTTTCACCATTTGTGGTGGAAGTTTCTCCGAATCACCTACAAATATCAAGCGACCGTAAGAAAACACCCGTTCCTACACCTACGGGAATGCATTATCGTACCCACGTTTATGAAATGTTAGAATGGGCTTCTATGAATAGCTCAATAGCCGGAACCGCCATGATGGATTGGAATACAGCCAATACGGCTTGTGATGCTGCCAACGGCTGGCGTCTGCCTACAGAATATGAAATGAAAGCTTGGGTTCGAACATATTTGTCTGGTACTGCTGCGGCAAATTTTTACAGTGAGTTAGGGCGTGATTTTTGGACTGCCACTATGGATCCTACCTATGCCGGGACATTGGCTTTTGCCAAATATGCAACTATAAATATTGGTTACCATACTGATTATGCCGATTTGCCGATGGCATCGGTTACAGAGAAAAAATATGTTAGATGTGTAAGAGATTACAACCCATGAACAAAATAATATATATACTTTCGCTCTTGGTGTTTTTGTTTTTCGCGGCGAGTTGTTCACTGGAAGACGAAATTGTGATTATTCTTCCTGACGAAATGACTGGTAATTTGACCGTTACCATAAGGGTTCCCGGCGTAAAGGAACATCAAATTCAAACTCGTGCGACTGCTGCCCCCGAATCCAATATTGCAACATTGAAGCTGTTTGTTTATAACAAATCGGATGGGGCATTAGCCAAAATTGTTAATGCAAGTGGGATTAGTCACCTTAATACTTCGGGAGATGGGGCAACATCAAATGCACTATTCACATTTGTTTTAGAAGCGTATACATCTAATGTGGCTCAAACAGCGGTTTTCTTTGCCAATTTGTCAGCAGATGCACATACTTATTTGCAGAACAACCCTAATATCAGTGCTGTTTCTGCAGTTACCATGTCGCAGGCGGCTGAATCTGCCACGAATGCCGCTTTACTACCAATGTGGGGAATGGTAGAGTTACCAACGGGTTTTGGCGATGGAACAAAATCACCGTTCGCTTCACCCATAAATCTTTACCGGGCCGTTTCAAAAATGACATTAAAGCTCAATCAGGAATTATTGGACAATGGATATGTACTGGAAGAAGTAGTACTCGGTTCGCGCAATTCCACCGGATACGTGCAACCCAAAAGTACTGCTACTTTACTTGACCCGGGAGGAAACATCATTTCTAAAGATAATTATAACCCTTATCTCGGCACTCCAGATGAAACAATCATGCAACAAGGTCTATGGGAAACCACTGCCGATTTTTCGGCTTTTGTTTTTGAGCATCATAACTCCACTGCACCTACAGCAGAAAAAACTTATTTGATGGCAAAAATAAAAGCTCCAGGCAGTACTGTTTCAAAATTCTACAGGGTAGATTTATATGGGTTGGGGTCATCTGAAGTGGGAACCGATGTAGAACCTCATTATTTAAACCTGTATCGGAATCACCACTATATTATTACCATCAACAGTATTATGCCCAACAGCGGGTATGATAGTTATGCTCAGGCAAGAAAATTCCCCGGAAGCAATATACTTATTACCGATGTGTTAGATATAGATGTTTCCATTACCAATATCGTAAGTAACGGACAGGTCTATTTAGGCGTGAGCGATACCAAATATACATATGGCGGTCAAGAAGGCCTTATTACGTTAGGAACGGTTGATACGAATTTAGAGGGTGCATTAGCTTCGGCTTTTACAGTAACCAGTACGGCATCTTGGTTAAGTGAGTTACAAGTCGTAAAAGAAGGTGATCAGTTTCTTGTGAAAGGAATGATCAATCGCGACGGTATGGAAACTACTCGTGAAACCGATTTGGTGGTTTCATTAACTGAGATGCCGGACATGAATCGTATGATTCATTTAGTAGATCAACTGAATACTTTTGATATTCCCGAAACTAATTTTGTGTCATATCGAAGTGACTTCAAAACCTATTTACAAGTACGTACCACACTGCCTCTTTACGACAATACGCTTATTTCAGAGAATTTGCAGATAGTACCGTCCACATCGGATATTGTTTTCTCCCAGAGTACGAGTTTCCCAGGTTCGGATATTAATCGTTTTCATACGTTGGAAGTAAATGCTCTTGAAGACAGGTACGATCCGTTAAATAACACCCTGTTGGGCACATTAACACTATCCTATCCGGGATTCGTTTCCAAAACAATCGATATACGACAGGCACATTTCATTGACGGGATAAGTGAAACGCGTACAGGAAGCGCAGTAGGGACATATAAAAATGGAATTATTGCTATCTATCGGGATAATACCGACGGCGTTACGTATGATGTTGCTGTAGAAGGTATTTATGGTGGCTGGACAATAGAATCTGAAAAATCGTGGATACAGATCAACGGAAGAGGGAACGCTATTATTCCCGGCAGCACAACCCCTTATATTTCCGGTAATGAACTTTCTGAAACCGGCAAGATGTCATTCACTTACCGTTTGGAGCCTCAGGATATCACAGCTCCTGATAGGTACGGACGTATATTGTTACATTACAATAATAATCAGGCTACACATATTATTTATGTGCATCAAGGATTCAATGATGTAACTTTTGGATTTAGTGGCAACACAAGATGGGCAGCACGCAATTCCGTGAAAGGTGGGAAAAATGATAAAGAACCTCCTTTATTTGATCTAATTAACGACTTTGGGAGCAGATATAAATATGGTTCAAGAGAAGGTGGTGCTACCTACGAACTCAGCGGTATCCGATATACTGTTGGTAAAACCGAAAATGCTCAATCAGCTTCAGGAATGATCCCTGAGAATAATCTAAACCAGTTACAAAAAGATAAAGACTGGTCTGATTGGAACACTGACTATCCTCCTGGTGCAGAACCTTGTCCCGATGGATATCGATTACCCACTTCTTCAGAAATAACATTGCTTCGCAGTAGAACAGCGCCTGTAAACTATTGGGCGAAAAACTACGGAAATGAAAAATTACGGACAATATGGGGAAGAATTAATACTAATATTGCAGGTAGTAATGACAGTAATATTGACTTCGGGCGCGGAGGTATGTTATACATAGATGAAACCAATCCCAAAGAACCGGTTACTCTCTATTTACCCGGAGGAGGATTTGTATTTGATGATGGTTCGGATATGAAAGATTCAAGACCCTTTTCTTTCCGTTATTATTATAGCGGAACAAATTCAATTTTCCCTTACTCTACTTTTGATCCCTATCGGAATGAAGGTGCCTATTATTGGTCGAGTGGGGGTAACACTCGAGAAGAGCAGCAAATACTAGATATCTATCACCTGCCGAACCACAATGTGGGTGCCGAAATCTTCCGATATGGTGATCGAGCAACTGTATTGGAACCAAATATTACTCGTGATGAACCGTTGGATTGGTATCATCGGTTCTCAGTTCGTTGTGTAAGGAAGTAATTATTTACAATCTAAATGTCGAACTAGAAGTAGAGTTGAAAATCAACTCTACTCATTTTCTATTATTTTTTTCCCAATTGTTGAATTAAACTTGATAAATCTAATTGACCTTTATAGAAAAGCACTCTCACTCATTTTCCTAAACAAATCACTAAAACACTTTTTTAAGTAAGTAAAAAAGAGTAATTTTGCAAACTTGTTGAGAGTAAGAACAAAGAGTAAGGAATTAAAGAATAAAGACAAAATGTTTTTTCTTCATTTCTTATCTTACTTGATGAGCCTGAAAAAACCCAAAATAATAAATATCAGTAAATTATGAGTAATCAGAAAGAAAAACTTTTTACCGATTTTCCACCGGTATCCACAGAACAGTGGATGGAGGTTGTCACCGCCGACTTAAAAGGCGCTGATTTCCAAAAAAGACTGGTGTGGAGAACAAATGAAGGTTTTAATGTAAATCCTTTCTACCGTGCCGAAGACATCGATGGGTTTCTATCGACCGGAAACCTACCGGGACAATTCCCCTACGTGCGTAGCACAAGAAAGGATAATGTTTGGTACGTGCGTCAGGATATTGACGTGAAAGATTATGCTGAAGCCAACAAAAAAGCGTTGTTGTTGTTGGAAAGAGGCGTAACTTCGTTCGGATTTCATCTTCCGAAGAATAACCTTTCGGCAGAAAATCTGGAAATCCTACTTAACGGTATCGCTCCCGATAAAGTGGAGCTGAATTTTAAAACCTGCATCTCTAAAACTCACGAGATGGCTCGTTTGGTGGTAGCTTATGTTACCGCACAAAACCTGAATGTATTGGAGTGCTTCGGCTCTATTGAGTACGATCCGTTCCGTAAGATTTTGAAAAAAGGAGTTGATGTTCCTAATTGGATTGACGATGCTGCCGAAATGGTGAAAATTACCGCTTCGCTCCCCCGATACAGAAGCATTTCCGTTACCGGAAATCTGTTTAACGATGCCGGAGCCTACAGTTACCAGGAGTTAGGTTTTAGCCTTTCCTACGGAAATCAGGTACTGAGCGCGCTTATTGAAAAAGGGCTCGACCGCTCATTGGTGGCTAAAAAAATTAAATTTGAATTGGGCATCGGCGCCAATTATTTCATGGAGATCGCTAAATTCCGTGCCAGTCGTTGGTTGTGGGCCGAAATCGTGAATGCCTATAAACCGCCATGCCCGCCTCATATAGAATGTGATAACACTGCTGCCGACGGCACTTGTCTGTGCGCAGCTAAAATGAATATACACGCTACTACTTCTCGTTTCAACCAATCGCTTTTTGACCCGTACGTGAACTTGCTTCGTACGCAAACCGAAGCCATGTCGGCCACTATCGGGGCAGTAGATTCGCTGACGGTTCGTCCGTTCGACGAGGCGTTTGAAACACCTACCGAGTTTGCGGAACGCATTGCCGTAAATCAGCAGTTATTATTGAAAGAGGAGTCTCATTTTGATAAAGTTACCGACCCGTCATCGGGTTCATATTATATTGAAACGCTTACTGCATCGTTGGCTGAACAAGCCTGGAAACTTTTCCTCGAAACCGAAGAGAAAGGATTTTACGAAGCATTGAAAACAGGTACTGTTCAAGACACAATCGCTGCATCGGCCGATTCCCGCTTTAAAGCATTGGCAAACCGGAGAGAAGTATTGTTGGGAACCAACCAGTTTCCGAACTTCACTGAAACTATGTCCGAAAAAGTAAATAATCCCAAAGATCATTCGTGCGGATGCACTCCCGGCGCTGAAACCGCGTTGAAGCCGTTAGTTGTACGCCGTTTGGCGGAACAATTCAACGAACTTCGTTTGGCTACCGAAAATAGTGGGAAAACACCGAAAGTGTTTATGCTTACTATCGGTAACTTAGCCATGCGCTTAGCACGTTCGCAATTTTCGAGCAACTTTTTCTCGTGTGCCGGATATCAAATTATCGATAATCTCGGATTTAACACGGTTGAAGACGGTGTAAAAGCTGCCCGCGATACCAAAGCCAATATAGTGGTTCTTTGCTCCAGCGATGATGAGTACGTGGAATACGCTCCGCAAGCTTTCGATTTGCTGAAAGACGGAAAAGAACTTTTCGTGGTTGCCGGCGCTCCCGCTTGTATGGATGATTTGAAAGCACAAGGAATTGAGCATTTCATTCACGTGAGAAGCAACGTGTTGGAGACGCTGAAAGCGTTTAATGAGAGATTATTGTAAGAGGTAAAAGAACCAAGAGCCAAGACGGTGCATAATTTTAAGAAACTCGAAATATGGAAACTGTCGGTAGATTTAGTTACTGAAATCTATTTGCTGACTCAGGTATATCCAAGAGAAGAGATTTTTGGATTAACGGCGCAAACACGTCGTGCTGCAACGTCTATTCCACTGAATATTTCCGAAGGTTCTGCTAAATCAAGTAACAAAGATTTTGCGCGGTTCCTTGAAATGGCTGTAGGTTCTTCGTTCGAACTTGAAACGGCACTCATTGTAGCTTGCAATTTAGAATATATAAACAGTAATGCACTGGAAGACAAACAAGCAAAAGTCAATGAACTCCAACGAATGATTAACGCATTCAAAGACAGTTTGGATAGATGAACTTCGGTTTATTGCCCACCGTCTTGGTTCTTGGCTCTTGGTTCTAACAATCTAAAGAATATGCCTAAACTCAAACACTGGATAATGGTCGCTCACCCGTGGTCGTGGCCTGCATCGGGTTCACCGGCGCTGATAGCGTTTTCATACGTATTTTATATGTATAAAACAGGTGCAGTACCCGATGTGAATTGGACATTTGGAATATTGGCTATTCTAGGAGCCATAATATTTCACGCTTCGGGTAATCTCATCAGTGAATATCACGATTACGTGAGCGGAGTGGACAAGATGGAAAAAACCGGTCCCATCCGCCTGATCGTTCTTGGTGTCTTTAAACCGAAACCGGTATTGATCTACGGGTATATTGTGTTGTTTGTTGGAATTTTGTTGGGAATTTATCTGTTGATAAACACCAGCTTACCGTTGCTGTTCATCGGGATAATCGGCATTATTAGCTCCACGCTTTACTACAAGTTCAAATACGCCGGCCTAAGCGATTTGATAATCTTTATTTGTTACGGATTATCCATTGCGCTGGGAGTTGCATATGTAATGACAAACCAGCTTATCTGGTCGTCGCTGCTTGTGAGCACTCCTGTTGGACTGCTTATTGTAGCCATACTTCACGCCAACAACACACGCGATATGCTGCAAGACAAAGAAGCCGGCATAAAAACACAAGCGATGAGGTTGGGTGTTGAAGGTTCGCAAATCGTCTATCAAACGTTGTTGCTGGCTGCATATCTCGTCATTGCCGTTGCCGTGATGATGCGCTTTTTGCATCCCGCCGTGTTTTTGGTTCTTATTACTTTCCCTGTTGCTTTAAAAAACATCAAGTTGATGAAAACCGTTACTATTGATAATCTGGCAAAAATACAATTTCTGGATACAGATACCGCGAAACTTGTGTTGATGTTCAGCGTGCTACTATCGATTGCTAATTTTGTTGCACCGTTTATTTAGACAAAAGAACCAAGAGCCAAGAACCAAGATTTTGGCGCTTGGGTTGATAAAGAAATAGTGCATTTTTAATTATATCAAAAAAAATAATCATTAAAAAGTCTTGACTCTTGATTCTAATAGTCTTGGCTCTAAAAAAAAGAATATGAAACCTGATTTCAAAAATATCGATTTTAAATCGGCCGGATTTGAAGCAACAGATGTTGCCGAGTGGGCTGAGAAAAACGAAATTAAAGCCGATTGGCTTACACCGGAGCAAATTCCGGTAAAACCCGTGTACACGAAAGAAGATCTCGAAGGTATGGAGCATCTGGGTTATGCTGCCGGAGTAGAGCCTTTCTTACGCGGGCCGTACTCCACCATGTATGTAATGCGTCCGTGGACAATTCGTCAGTATGCCGGATTTTCCACTGCCGAAGAATCTAATGCTTTCTATCGTCGAAACTTGGCATCGGGACAAAAAGGATTGTCTGTGGCGTTCGACCTTCCCACACACCGCGGTTACGATGCCGACAACGAACGTGTTGTAGGTGACGTAGGTAAAGCCGGTGTATCGATTTGTTCGGTGGAAGACATGAAAATTCTTTTTGATGGAATTCCGCTTAACAAAATGTCTGTTTCCATGACCATGAACGGTGCGGTATTGCCCGTGTTAGCTTTCTACATTGTTGCTGCACAGGAGCAAGGTGCAAAGCTGGAAGAAATGGCGGGAACCATCCAAAACGATATTCTGAAAGAATTTATGGTGCGGAACACCTATATTTATCCGCCTGAATTTTCGATGAAAATTATTGCCGACATCTTTGAGTTTACCTCGCAAAAGATGCCGAAGTTCAACTCCATCTCCATTTCGGGATATCACATGCAGGAAGCCGGAGCCACGGCGGATATTGAGCTGGCATACACGCTGGCAGACGGTATTGAATACCTTCGCGCCGGAATCAACGCCGGAATTGATATCGATAAATTTGCCCCGCGTTTGTCATTTTTCTGGGCAATTGGTATGAACCATTTTATGGAGATCGCCAAAATGCGCGCAGCGCGCTTGTTGTGGGCAAAAATTGTGAAAAGTATGGGCGCGAAAAACCCCAAATCAATGGCATTGCGCACACACTCGCAAACATCGGGATGGTCGCTTACCGAACAAGACCCGTTTAACAACGTGGGAAGAACGGTAATCGAAGCCATGGCGGCAGCGTTGGGTCACACGCAATCGTTGCACACCAACGCATTGGACGAAGCCATCGCCCTTCCAACCGATTTTTCGGCACGTATCGCTCGTAACACCCAGATTTACATTCAGGAAGAAACCCAGATCACCAAACAGGTTGACCCGTGGGCAGGTTCGTACTACGTGGAATCGCTTACACAAGAGTTGGTTGATAAAGCCTGGGCGTTAATAGAAGAAGTGGAAAAACTGGGTGGAATGGCAAAAGCCATTGAGACAGGAGTTCCCAAAATGCGTATCGAAGAAGCTGCGGCGAGAACACAGGCGCGTATCGACTCGGGAACACAGAAGATTATCGGGGTGAACGTTTGCCGTTTGGAAAAAGAAGACCCTATCGATATTCTTGAAGTGGATAACACGGAAGTACGTAAACAACAGGTACAACGGTTAGGCGAATTGCGTGCCAACCGCGATAACGAAGCGGTTAAAAGAGCACTTGACGCCATTACCAAATGTGTGGAAACCAAAGAAGGAAACTTGTTGGAATTAGCCGTTGAAGCGGCTCGTTTGCGCGCATCGTTGGGAGAAATTTCCGACGCTTGCGAAAAAGTTGTAGGACGATATAATGCAGTAATCAGAACAATATCAGGAGTGTATTCATCAGAATCAAAATCGGACGCCACGCTGGAACAAGCGCGCGCCATGACCGAAAAGTTTGCAAAGAAAGAAGGACGCCAGCCCAGAATCATGGTGGCAAAAATGGGACAGGACGGACACGACCGTGGAGCGAAAGTAGTTGCCACGGGTTATGCCGACTGCGGTTTCGACGTGGATATGGGGCCGTTGTTCCAAACTCCGGCAGAAGCCGCTCGCCAGGCGGTGGAAAACGACGTTCACGTGTTGGGCGTATCGTCATTGGCGGCCGGACACAAGACGCTGGTTCCGCAAGTAATTGACGAATTGGCAAAATTAGGCCGTCCCGATATTATCGTTATCGCTGGAGGCGTAATTCCCGCTCAGGATTACGATTTTCTTTACAAAGCGGGTGTTGCCGCTATTTTTGGACCGGGTTCACCGGTAGCGAAATCGGCTATCCAGATTGTGAAGATATTGCTGGGAGAAGAATAATTGATTTCGGATTTTAGATTCCGAAATTGGGATTTAATAAATTGCGGGTTATGAAAGTTTTTTTCGTAACCCGCTTTGTTTTGTGGGAAATGATTAACTTTGTCAAAGATTTTCCTGTGATTTCTCGTCAAAATGAGCAAACAAGTTTGAGCGAAAAATAGCAGTACCTAACCCCAAAATCGTAAATCGGAAATCTCAAATTCACATGCCCTACATCCCACTCAAAAAGAAAGAAGACATCGGCCTTTCACCCTACGAATTGAAGTTTCGGGGAAAGAAAAGAACCGAAAACGTGCGTATTCAGGTAATCGATTTTGATTTGGAGGAGATACGTGAAACGGAAATTCACAATACCGATGAGTTAAAAAAATACCTAAATACCAATTCCATTACATGGATAAATGTTGACGGGCTGCACAACGAACAAATTATCAGTGATATATCAAGCATTTTTTCCATTCCTGGCGATATTCTTTCGGATGTGATGGAGCCATCGTCACGTCCGCAGGCGGAAGAGTTTGATAACGGTTTTTTCGTTTCCATAAAAATGATGGAGTTCAACGAGAAAAAGAGTAGGGTAGCGGTGGATAACCTGAGCCTTATCGTGATGGATAAGATTCTTATCACTTTTCAGGAAGAAAAAGGCGATGTGTTTGATCCGGTTCGTGACAGAATCCGCAAGCATAAAACTAAAATCCGTACTTCGGGAGCCGACTATCTGGCATTTGCTTTGTTAGATGTAGTGATCGATAATTATATTTATATTTTAGGTGTTTACGGTGAAAAAGTGGAAACACTCGAGGGCAAACTTATCATGAATACCAATAAAGAAACACTTAAGATTATCAATCTCTTTAAGCACGAACTCAATAACTTACGAATGGATATAAAGCCGGCAAAAGAAATGGTCATGAGTTTGGTGAAACTGGATACGGATTTTATTCACGAGGAAAACGAGAAGCATTACAAGGAATTGCTGGATAACATTAATCAAGCGGTAGATTTGCTCGATTATTACCGCGAAGTGCTTTACGATGAGTTGAATATGTATCATTCATCGATGAGCACAAAACTGAACGACACGATGACCGTACTTACCATTTTTTCCGTTATTTTCATTCCGCTGACGTTTATCGTGGGTGTTTACGGAATGAATTTCGATAACCTTCCTGAACTTCACTGGAAATACGGATATTTTATCGTTTGGGGCGTGATGATTGCGATTGTATTGGGAATGTTGTGGTATTTTAAAAAACGGAAGTGGTTTTAACCAACCGTCTGACCGATTGCCGGTCTGACGGTTTGAAAATAATAGTTTAAATGATATGAAGATTCAATTACTACAAACCGATATTACTCAACTACAAGTAGATGCCATTATTAATGCGGCAAACACATCGCTGCTTGGAGGTGGAGGTGTTGACGGTGCCATCCATCGTGCGGCGGGACTGGAACTGCTGGAAGAATGCAGAGCGTTGAACGGTTGTGAAACCGGAAAAGCAAAAATAACCAAAGGTTACCGACTGCCTGCCAAACATGTTATTCATACCGTCGGCCCTGTTTGGTACGGCGGAAAAAACAATGAAGAAAATTTGCTGCGGGATTGTTACGTAAACTCGTTGCAACTTGCCGAGGAGCATCGGCTAAAATCGGTAGCATTTCCCAATATCAGCACGGGAGTTTATCGTTTTCCGAAGGAAAGAGCTGCAGAGATTGCCTTAGAAGCAGTGAAGAGTTTCTCTGCCGGGTTTGTGGAAGAAGTTACATTTGTATGTTTCGATAAGGACAATTTCAATATTTATAAAAGTCTGATTGACGGATAATTGATTTATTTACCGTTGATTGTTTCCATAAATATTTTTTTGTATGTCTCACCGATAGGAATTTCATGCTTTCCGATTATAATCCGATTTTTTTCGACACGTGCAATTTTATCACGGTTTACAATAAAAGACCGGTGTACTCGAATAAATCTGGCTGACGGTAATTCATCTTCCATCGATTTCATACTCATCAGTGTGAGGATAGGCTTCGCCTCATTATCGATAAAAATCTTAATATAATCTTTTAGCCCTTCAATCAAAAGTATATCTTCAAATAGAATCTGGACAAGTTTATAATCCGAACGGACAAAAATACCTGTAGCAACTTGTTCCCCTCCACTTTCTTCCGAGGCAGCTTTCATTTCAAACCATTCCAGCGCTTTTTTTGAAGCACTTAAAAAATCGGAGTAAGAGAAAGGCTTCAGCAGATAATCGAGCGCATTTACCTTATAACCGTCCAAAGCGTATTCGCTGAAAGCGGTCGTGAATATTATCCTTGTATTTTTATCCAGGAATCGGGCAAACTCCATGCCGTTTACTTCCGGCATCTGTATGTCTAAAAAAATGACATCTATGCGTTCATTGGGCATATTTTTCATTGCCTGAACTGCACTGGAATGCTTACCTGTCAAGTCCAAAAAAGGTGTTTTCTTAACATAGGAATCGAGCAATTCTAATGCCAAAGGCTCATCGTCAACTATCCAGCAATTCAGTTTCATTACGTTTCTGATCTTCTTTTGTATCAATAACCAGCGTTGTAGAGTAGGTGTCGTTTGCGATTTCCGAATTCCATTTGTACCGTTTGGGGTAAACCATTTCTAATCGTTTTTTTACCAGTTCCAATCCAATTCCGCTACCGCTTTTATCATCTCCTGATTTGGGATATAAGCTATTACGTGAAATAAACTCGACTTTCCCATCCGGTGTTTCCGTCAACGAGATATCTATAAACGATGGTTTATCTCCACTTACTCCGTGTTTAAAAGCATTTTCAATCAAAGATATAAAAATTAGCGGTGCAATGGGTGTGCTGCTGTCTGGTTTTGTCGAAAATTTTGTGTTGATTTTCACATTGCCGGCAAGTCTTATCCTCATCAAATCCACATAATTTTTAATAAAATCAACTTCCTGATGTAGTGGTACAAGCGGCTTGTCATTATCATAGAGTATATGTCGCAGCAGTTTACTTAAGTCTAGTATAGCCTGCTGTGCTTTTGATGGGTTGAACTCAACAAGCGCGTAAATGTTATTGAGTGTATTAAGCAAAAAATGCGGACTGATCTGGTTTTTCATATTTTGTAGTTCAGCCTCCGATTTTGCTTTTTCCAGTTCTTTCTTTTCATTTTCTACTTCGAACCAGCGAAATGTCATTTTTAGTGCAACACTTAGTCCGACCATTGTTACCAAGGTAGTTAAGTTTCGAATAATAAAAAGCCAGGGTGAAGGCCTGAAACGACGCCCAGGCCTGCGTGTCCAATGTTCGGGGCTTACTAATCTAATCAAATCGTTGCCAAAGTGCATCAGAACAGCTGCTAAAATAATCAGTAACAGATTATAAAAAATAAACTCTTTATTTTTTCCCTTGAATAAAAACCGCTTTATCAACAAAAAATAATTGACGTAGAAAACCAGCAGTAATCCCAATGTGTCCGGAGTTGAACGTATGAAGAGATCCCAGCGAAAAAGTCTTTCCCTGTCAATAAAAAAGTATGGTGCAACCACTATCATACTCCATAACAGAATATGTACGATAATAACCGCGTATGTGTTTGCTGTTCTATTTCCGATAGTATTTTGCATTTTTAATAAATTTTGAAGTTAAGACTTTATTAGCCACCAAAACCATCTCCGGGACGTCCGCCACCATGACCACCGCCTCCGGGTCCTCCTCTGAAACCACGTTGTGGCATCATATCCTGTTGTGTTGCACCACCCTTGAAAATATTGAAACGATATACAAAATGTACCATAAAATAGGTTGTAAGCGTGTTGGTTGTCGTGTCGCGAATGTAATTAGAAGTAACTGATCTGCTAATATTACTGCGTTGTTGCAAAATATCGTATATCTTTAAACGAATAGTACCGTTTTTTTGTTTAAACAATTGTTTTTGGATAGAAGCATTCCACAACCACTCGTCTTGCGTAAAGCCATCAGCATAACCCGAGTTGGTACTGTAATTGATGTCGCTTTCGATGGATACGTCCCAGGGAAGATATAACGTTGTATTGGCATTTCCTCCGTAATTCAGGAATTCCTGATCACGTTGTGCGTCCAGGCTGTTCTTCACCTTGTTGTATGAAATGTTGCCGCGAATTCCAAAATCCAACACATCCGATCTGTAATTCAGGCCTAATGTCTCGCCCAGGTTCAGTCTTCGGCTCAAGTTTTTTTCCAGATTGGAAAATCCGTTTGTATTATTGTAGCTGGCAAAAGACATTGAGAATACAGAGAATTTGATGTTCTTCAGAGGAAGGTTCAGCATCATTCGGCCGTTGGCACTCCAGTTTCCGGTAACGTTTTCGTACGTGGTTTCTCTACGTCCGGTAGCTCTGTCTGTCATTGTGGACGAAACGATATCGTTGGTCAGGTATCGGATATCACCAAAAAGACCCATTGAGCGATTTTTTTCCGGATTGAAATTCTGATAACGGAGGTTTAATCTGTGCTCGAAAGATGGCTTCAAGTCAGGATTTCCATAAGTTATGTTCAATGGATTCGAAATGTCAACTACCGGAGATAATTGTGTAACCGAAGGTTGATCTGTATTTCCGTAATACCTGAGTCTCAAGTTATGCTGACGTGTCCATCTATAGTTGAATTGAGCCATGGGTGCATAATTTACTACGTCACGCGCAAAATCATTGATTTTGTTTTCACCAATAAAAGTTTTGCTTTGTGAACTGGAAGGTTGTACTGAAAAACCGATAGTATAATCGTATTTTTCACGATTCGACTGAAAGTTAAGTTCAATCTCCTGATTGGTAAAATTATTTTCCAGCCGTTTGCTGTATTGCTCGTCTAAAACGGTATAATTTCCGTTACCATCCTGAACACGCGTGTCTCTATCGGATTCGGATAGATTTTGTCGATATTGATACGCGAACTGAATTGCATTGTTGTTGCCTATCGGTTCAACATAGGATAAGTAGCCACGCCAGTTTTTGGAATCGTTGGTGTTAGCGAATCGCTGATCGATAATATCATCGGGTTTTGTTCCGTTGTAAAAAGTGTTGGAAAGGTTTGTTCCCGTATTTTCTGAATCCGACATTCCTCCACGAAGTTGAATACTTAAGATACGTCCTTTCTTACCCAGTGTCCGGCTCACATCCAAACGGGCAGATAAGTCTTTCCCGTCTCCTTCGGAGTTGTATTTCGAATCACCGTAATTAATTGAATCTTCAATGATTTCGTTTGTGGTTAAGAAGTCGCTGAGGTCGCTCCTTCTATTGTTATAAACCGAACCTTGCGGATTGAAAATAATTCTTGTCAGCGTATCAGGCGTCCATTCCAGGCGCAGGTCCATATTAAAATTCTGACTGTAATTGTTACTTGAGTTATTTTCATCTTCAATAGTGTTGCCACTGCTGAGAATATTTTGTGTGTGTGTTTTGGAGAGCGTGTTATTGTCCGTAAGTCCGTATCGGAGGTTCCCACCGAGTTTCAGGTTACTGGTAAATTGCTGGCTGAAATTGAAGCCTGCATTTCCTGATGTTGTGATACCACTTCGTCCACCTCCAAAGAATCGTCGGCCGCCACCTCCACCACTACCAAACATAGATGATGCCAAATCTGAAAATCCGGCGTTATTGGTATTATTAAAACCTCCCAAAACGGTGTACTGGTTTTTATCTTTCATGTAATTAACCATTGCATTTCCCTCGTACCGTTCTTTTGTGCCATAGCCTACAAATGCATTTCCAAACAGGCCTTCCTTCATTCCCGGTCTTACCATCAGATTGATAATGGTTTCTTCATCACCATCATCAAAACCTGTCATTTGAGCCATATCGGTTCTTCTGTCAAGCACCTGAAGTTTTTCAACCATTTTAGCCGGCAAGTTTTTCGAAGCAACTTTTGGATCTGTGCTAAAAAACTCTTCACCATCAACCATAATTTTCTTTATCTCACGGCCATTTACTGTTATTTTTCCATCGGAATCCACCTCAATGCCGGGCATTTTTTTCAATAGGTCTTCGAGGATTGCGCTTTCCGTTACCTTGTATGAGTCGGCGTTGTATTCAACTGTGTCACCTTTAACAACAATTTCAGCAGCTTTGGCAGTAACCACAGCTGCATCAAGAAGAATGTTGTCTGTTCCGAGTTCAACTGTTCCTAAATTAGCGTTAGCATTTGAATTGCTGAGAACAACATTTCGGAAAAAATCGGTATGTCCCACATATGTTACATGTACAATATAGCTTCCGTATGGTAACGAGATAGAGAAATTCCCTTCGTTATTGGTTGCAACACCGTTGATATAAACGCTGTCTCTCTGTTGTAGAATACGAACATTAGCTTGGGCTACAGGGTCTTTTGATTCCTGATCAACGATCTTCCCTGCAATTCTTCCGTTGTTTTGGGCGAAACTTGTAACGCCAATTAGCAATAATCCGATAAATAAAACAAATCTTTTCATATATTTCAATATTTCAATATTTCAAATTGATGTGTTGATAACGATTGTGTATTGTAAATTAGTTATTAAAACCACAACAAAATTAACTTAGTGTTGACTTGATCGCAAATGAAATAGACAAATGAGCGAATTGTATCGACGAATTGTCACAAATAATGGATGAGAAATGTTTGATTAATAAGATTTATTTATACCTTTGACAGCAAAATCAAAAAATCATTCGAAATGTTAAAGTCCTTAAGAAACGAAGACTGGACAGCCACGCTTATCGGTGGAGTGATTCTGTTATTTGTAGTGCTAATACCGGATTTTATGAAAAATCCATATGTCCTGTTTGCAGTGATAGCCGTACTCTCTTATTTGGGATATCAATTTATGGGAAAAAAGGATAATGGACAGTTCTTTCTCTCGTTTATTGTCATTTATGCCTTGGTGTTGCTGGCCAATCTGATTACAGATATTGCTTTTGTTAAAAAGATGGGCTTAGAATCGGTGTTTTTTTCTGTTCTTATAGGGTTGATAGTGAGAAATACAATTGGCTTACCTAAATGGATGGAATCTGCAGTGAGAAGCGAATATTACATAAAAGCCGGTTTGGTAATCCTTGGCAGCAGCATACTTTTCGGAGAAATAATGAAGGCGGGGAGCTTGGGAATGCTTCAGGCAGTGATTGTAGTTTTCAGTGTATGGTATTTTAGTTTTTGGATATCGAGAAAAATGGGTGTCGATTCTGAGATGTCGATGATGTTATCGAGTTCGGTTTCCATTTGCGGTGTTTCAGCTGCAATTGCTACCTGCGGAGCTATTAAGGGAGACCCGAAAAAACTATCTTTCATTGTTTCATTGGTTCTTATTGTGGCTATTCCAATGATGTATATCTTGCCGTTCATTGCGAAATGGATTGGGTTAACTGAGCAAGTTGCAGGGGCCTGGCTGGGAGGAACAATCGATACTACGGCTGCAGTAGTTGCATCGGGAAAATTTATCGGTGAAACAGCTGAACAATACAGCGTTATCATTAAATCGGCACAAAATGTATTGCTGGGAGTTGCTGCTTTTGCTATTTCTATTTATTGGTCTTACAAAGGGACAAACACCAATATTCGTCCGTCAGGAAGTGTCTTGTGGGAACGTTTCCCAAAATTTGTTCTCGGATTCCTTATTGCCTCACTTATTTTCAGCTTTGCTTTTGAACCTTCAGTTGGAAAAAGTCTTTCAAAAGTAGCTCAACAGTCGCGTGGATTGCTCTTCTCGTTGGCTTTCGTGTGTATTGGTCTTGAAACAAGTTTTAAGGATATTTTCAAAAAAGAAAATTCAAAATATATCTGGTCTTTCCTTATTGCTCAAGGATTTAATATCTTTCTGACGCTCATTGTGGCGTGGTTGTTGTTCAAAAGCTTCTAAGCTTTTACCTGCCGGGTCTGAACTTTAGTTCCAGTTTAGGTTGCGCCCGCATTTTCCCTGAGAACATATCGCGCACCCAAATCAGGCCGGCCTCAGCACCGACTGTTGGTTGAAACCAATATTCTACAGTCCCACCGTAGTGAGTATTATTCATCATCGGCATCATGGGTGCAGCAGGGCGGTTGGTGTTCTGTGAAACAGGAAATCCGCCATAAGCATTCAAAAACCAATCGTCAGATAGTCGATATCGGGCATGTAAATCTACCAAAACTGCCGATTGATTCAGGTTAAACATATTGGCACTTGTTTGCATATAACCCACACTGCCTTCGAGCATCAGATTTCTGCCCGCCAGATACTGCAAATCTGCCGAAACATTCCAGAAAGGAACCACTCCAAAATTTGAGTTATACATGGCCGATAATCCTGCATTTACATTAGGTGTGAGCAAATAGCTTGCTCCGGCATTCAAAATATAATAATTGCCTTTCCCGAAAAAGGGTGTTTCCACGAGTCCAAATGTAGCTGCAGAATATAGATTCATTCTTGAAATCGGTGAATATGTTGCTATCGCTGTCCGCGATTTGGAATTTATATTGTCTGATCCGGTTCCGTAAAACTGCACGCCGGATGGACCTGTACGGGGCGAAAGATAAGGATTTATAGAAAAATCACTGAAACGGTTGTATTGAAAACCATCTTTTCCTATTATCGGATGTATTGTTGGTATGGTTATGGTAGCACCGTCGGATATCGTTGAATCCGATTGCAGGGGTAATGGTTTGTCAGAAGTAATTTTCAAGCTGTCTTTTTTAATTGGGCTTTCTTGTGCATTAACAGAAAAAAAACAGAAAAACAAACAAGAAAAAATGACTATCAATATCTGTGGTATCTTCATTTGAATCTCATTTTATAAAGTGCCATAAAATTAGCTTTTTGTTTCTTATAAGACATCTAAATCTTTAAAATCCCTACATAACAAAAGTTAAAATGGATAAATTAAAGGTAAAGCCAATACCATGACAATCATATAAATCAACTGCAGCGGTAATCCTACCATCATATAGTCCTTAAAAGAATATCCTCCTGGAGACATCACAATTGAATTGGGTGGAGATGCGTAAGGACTTGCCAGGCACATAACCGATGCGGTTGCCACAGCAAAAAGAAAAGGGTAGGGGCTGATATTCATGTCCTGAGCTGTTTGAATAGCAATTGGAGCAAATAATATCACGCTGGTAGCGTTACTGATGAACATTGTCAGTACCAATGCTCCAAAATAAAATGAAGCAAGTACCGCATAAGGCCCAAATTCTCCAATTGAATTCAACACCATTTCCGAAATCAGGTTAAAAGTGCCTGTTTTATCCATCGCTGTAGCCATGGGAATCATAGCTGCAAAAAAGATAACAGTCTGCCAACGAATGGTGTTATAAGCTGTTTCAACGTTTCTGAAGCAACCGAGCAAGATCATGAGCAATGCAGCCAAAGAGATTGCTACTACGGGGGTTAAGAGTTTAAAAAGAATGGCCAAAACCATTGCAAAAAGAAGGATAGCAGCTGTAGTTGCCTTATGTTCAAGAGTGACTTTTGTGGCCTCCTCAGAAGGTTTTCCCACCACTATAAGATCCGATTCTTCGTTGTCTAATTCGTCGATATGTGTCCATGCACCCTGAATCAATAGAGAATCACCCGCTTGAATTTTTTCATTCTGAACTTTGTTGAGCAGATATTCGCTTTTGCGTTTTATCCCCAGGATATTTACGTTATATCGATTTCGAAATCCTGATTCTTTCACGGGTTTATTGACAAGCTTCGAACTCGACAGAACTACAGCTTCAGCAATACCTATATCATCGAATTTCATGGTAAATGCTGCAATTTTCTTGTTGATTTCTGCTTGTGTTGTATCCATCAATGTTAAGTTATTCTCAGAAGCAAAACGCTCCACATCTGTAAAGTTACCAGTTACATAGATTATATCGTCACCGCCAAGCACTGTGTCAGCTTCTGCCAGTTTGTGCTGAATCGATTTCAGGAAAGCACCGGTTCCCTGACTTTGAGTTCTTATTTCGAGAATGGATACATTGTATTTTTGAGTAATATTAAGTTCTTTCAGCTTCAATCCAATAATAGTTGAAGCAGGGTTCATTTTTATCCTGAAAAGGTTATCTGCTAATTGATATTCGCGCATAAGCTCGGTTGGAGATTTTGCTTTACCGAAACCTGATGACCGTTTCTTTTCGTCTTTTTTTAAAATTTTGGAAGAGTTCCATAAAAAAAACAATCCCACAATCAGTAGAATAAAGCCAATAGGGAAGACGGTGAAAAATCCCAATCCTGAGTAGCCCTTCTCAATAAGAACGTTGTTGACAATCAAAATCGGTGGTGTTCCAATAAGCGTCATCATTCCCCCCATGCTCGATGAGAATGCCATTGGCATCAAAAAACGGCGAGCACTCACATCTGCCTCACGCGTCATGCTAAAAACAATAGGAAGAAGCAATGCTGCAGTACCGGCATTTGACATAAAAGAACCTAATCCGGCTGCAAGTATCATGGTGAGAGTGAATAGCTTTATTTCACTCTTCCCTGCAGTTTGTAATAATTTAGTACTCAATGTCCTTGCCAGCCCGGTTTGACTTATAGCCCCACTTATAATGAATAGCCCGGCAAGCATCAGAACAATTGGATTTGAGAAACCTGCAATAGCTTCCGCGGGTGTAAGTATTTCTGTTACAGTTAACCCTAACAACGCTATTAATGCGACTACGTCTGAACGTAGCTTTCCCCAGATAAATAATGTGGCAGTTACAAACAGGATTACCAGTGTAATTGTCATAGAAACAGATTTCCGATGTTATACTTTACAAAAATAGTAAAAAGCTTCGGAGAAAAAAATGCAGTTAAAAAATATTGTTTACTCGGCGGATGAAAGTACTTTTGTAGCAGAAAGTTTATCTGAGAAGTGCTTCTTTTCACTATCTTTGCCCCAAAATCACAATTCTTATGAACAAATATCTTATCCAGTTAATTCTTCTTGTTCTTTTCGCGTGTCAGCAGAAAAATAGTGAGACATCTGAATTAAATCTTATTCCTAAACCCAATAAAATAGAATTTAGTTCGGGAAGTCTCGATATTTCAAGTGGATTTAATACTGTAACGCAAAACGTTAAACCTGAAGCTGCAGAGAGATTATTAGTCTTCTTAAAAAAGGCTGTAACGCTTTCTTCTTCAGGTAAGATGTTGCAATTGGTGTTGTTGCCCCAAGTAGAATCACAGTCTGATGAGTTTTACTCGTTGACGGTGAATAAAAAAGGAGTTCAAATATCAGCTTACAGTGAAGCCGGACTATTTTACGGAATACAGTCTTTGCTGCAGCTTATTGAAAATAAAGATTATATCCCTTGTTTGAGAATTGAAGATGAACCTCGTTTTGGTTATCG
>DCEG01000005.1:102309-161858 GCA_002316835.1 Bacteroidales bacterium UBA1035
CTACGGCGGATATTACACGCAGGATGAAGCACGTGAACTGGTTCGATATGCTGCCGAGCGACATATTACAGTGATCCCCGAAATTGAAATGCCCGGGCACTCGGAAGAAGTGCTGGCAGTTTATCCGCAACTTTCGTGCACCGGAAAACCTTATACCAGCAGCGAGTTTTGTATCGGAAACGAAGAAACGTTTGAGTTTCTGGAAAATGTACTGACCGAAATTATCGATATCTTTCCTTCGGAATTAATTCACGTGGGTGGCGATGAAGCCAGCCGCGAGCATTGGAAAAAATGTCCGAAATGTCAGGCACGGATAAAAACCGAAGGTTTGAAAGATGAAGCCGGACTGCAAAGTTACCTGATAACGCGGATTGAAAAATTTCTGAACTCCAAAGGACGTCGCTTGCTGGGTTGGGATGAGATTTTAGACGGGGGTTTGGCTCCCGATGCCACCGTTATGTCGTGGCGCGGAGAACAAGGCGGTATTGCCGCCGTACAAAGCGGACACGATGCCATAATGACACCGGGTGAATTTTGCTATTTCGATTCATATCAGGCCAACCCGGGAACGCAACCCGAAGCCATCGGCGGCTTTCTACCCATAGAAAAAGTGTATTCCTATAATCCCGTTCCATCAGTACTTTCGGAAGACGAATCCAAGCATATTCTGGGTGTTCAGGCAAACTTATGGGCAGAATATATTCCTTCGGAAAAGCACGTTGAATATATGCTTTATCCGCGTACGCTGGCGTTGGCGGAAGTGGCATGGACACAGCCTGAGAACAAATCGTGGACAGATTTTCGTTTGCGTGTAAACAAAGCCATTCCGCAATTGCAAACCAAGAGATACAACACGTTCACCCTATCGGACGAAGTGAGTTTTTCGCACGATATAGATTCTACTGCCAGCGGTGTTTTTGTAACCCTTTCTACCGAAAAAGCACCGGTTGAAATACGATACACTACCGATGGTTCACAGCCGAACGCTCAATCGCCCGTTTACACAGAACCGATTCTGGTAAAGGATTCAGCAATTGTTACAGCACAGCTGTTTTCGGGTGAAAAAGCCGTAGGTCCTGTCATAACCCGAAGGTTCGATCATCATAAGGCGATCGCAAAATCCGTAACCTACAACATTCCGGTAAATCAATATTATCCCGCCGGAGGTGAAAAAGCATTGGTAAACGGTTTAATGGGTGGATTATCGCATAGCGATGGCCGTTGGCAGGGATTTATGACCAACGGAATGGATGTTACCATAGATTTGGGAAGTTTACAATACATCAGTTCTATTAGTGGCCGATTTATGCAAAGTATCGGTCCATGGATTTGGTTCCCAAAAGAGGTGGTGATTTCCGTATCAGGTGATAATGAGATATTTACTGAACTATCGCGTGTGAAAAATACAATATCGGAAAAAGAATCCGGAACTTTATTTCAAAACTTCGGATGGCAGGGTGCGACAAATGCCCGCTATATACATTACAAAGCTATCCCTAACGGAATTAAAGGCGGTTGGGTTTTCGCGGATGAGATTGTGGTGTGGTAAAGAAAGCCTACAGACAGAAGTTCGAAGCCCGAAGCCCGAAGTGGAGTGGAAAGTTAGTAATCGACACCATCCATTAAAAGACGTATAGGGAAAGTCATAATAAAAATACGGAATCTCAAAGAGGTTCCGTATTTAGTAAAACAAAATTTTCTTCTGAAAACTACCGATTATTCGGGTATCACCAAGACCTGGCCTGGATAGATCTTATCGGGATCAGACAACATGGGTCTGTTGGCTTCAAAAATTTTAGGATATTGATTGGCGTTGCCGTATACTTCTTTCGATATCTTAGACAAGGTATCACCTGATTTCACGGTGTAAAATTGCTTTTCAGGAGCAACCACTTCGGGAACCGGTGTTGGAGCAACCACCTGGATAAGATCGTTTACTTTTTCAATACCTTCCACATTTCCGGCAGCAACCACAATACGGTTTCTTTCCAATTGATTTTTTACCTGTCCTTTCACTGTTACTGTTACGTCATCAACTTCAACAGCCAGGTTCTCAACATCGAACTGATACTTGTTTAAGTGCTGTACAATTGCTTGTGCTTTTTCAGCTTCACGCTTCTCTTCATTGCCTTTAAATAATTTTTCTCCGGCATTTTTAATAAATGAAATTAAACCCATAGTTTTTTTAATTAAGTTAAGTTGGTTAATCTAATACTTCAAATGTTAATTTTACGTTTACACGAAATTCTTCAACTTTACCGTCGCGTACAGTTGCAGATTGTTCTTTAATATAAACTGATCGAATTCCTTTTAAGGTTTCGCTTGCTTTCGCAACTGCTTTTCTGGTTGCATCTTCCCAACTTTCGGTTGAAGACGAAAGAAGTTCTACTACTTTTAATACTGACATAATTGAAATTAATTTAAAAGGTGAATAAAAATAAGTTAAGATTTTTGATATATTTAAAACGCAATATATCAATAAAAGTTCAGTAATACCCGGACTTTTTATTTCACATTATTTTCTCTTCGTAAATTGGTTTGGATGCCTTACTTTTCATAAATATAAATATCTTTGCAGAATAAATTCTAAACCTCTTTCCGATGAATATTATCAAAAAAGCTTATTTTCTTGTTCTGTTTGTTGCAGCTTTTTCAGCTACAGCTCAAAATAAAGTGAGTCAAAAAATTATGGAAATCGGAAAAACCGATAATCGTACCATGCAACACTTGGATGTTCTTGCCAATCGGATCGGCGGAAGGCCGATAGGTTCCGATGCTTATGAAAACGCCACATATTGGGTTGCCGATAAACTGAAAAGCTGGGGACTGGAAGTGGAGATTCAGGAAGTGGGAGAGATGCCCTTAGGGTTTAACCGTGGCCCGTGGTTTGGACGTATGTATAGTGATGTTTCCGCCTCGTTAGATTTTGTTACACCCAGTTATACTTCGGGAACCAAAGGGTTACAACGTGGACATGTACTTATAGAACCCAAGACAAAACAGGAATTTGAACGGATAAAAGGCAAACTCAAAGGTGCCTGGGTGCTGATAGAAGGTCGTAGTGACGGTTTTCCCATTGATCATTCTGCAAGTGGAGATTCTTTGCGGAGTGCCATTGTTGCTAAAAACGAAGCAGCAAAAAATGATTCAGATCGTGTAGTTGAACCTGCTTTGTTTTATAAAGAGATGAAAGAAGCCGGAATTTTGGGAACAATTCAATCGGCGCCGATACCGTTGGTAGCGTTATATGATCGAAAAAATGTTTACAGTCTGTCATTTGATAACTTACCCACTATTCCCGATATTAAGCTTAATGAAGATCAGTATAATATAATTCGCAAAAAAGTAGAAAGACGAGAATTTGTCTTGTTGGAATTTGATATACGCAACCATTTCAAACCGGGTCCTGTAAAATATCACAATGTGATAGGAAAAATTAGGGGAACAAAATATCCTGATGAGTATGTGATGAGCGGTTGTCATTTGGATTCTTACGATTCGGCTACCGGAGCCGTGGATTGCGGAACAGGAGTTGCTCCAAATTTGGAGATGGCACGTATGATAATGGAGGCAGGAGGAAATCGTCCCGACAGAACAATTTTATTTTGTTTTTGGGCTGGAGAAGAATTTGGATTATTAGGCTCGAAATTTTGGGTGGAAAATAACAAAGACAAACTCAGCAAAATTTCCAATTATTTTAATCGTGACGGAGGTCCGACTGCTGCATCCGGATTAGTTGTTCCCGAAAATATGTACGATGATATTGTTAAATGTACTGAAGGGTTGACTGACTACAATCCGTTAATTCCTTTCACAGTTGAAAAAAATACACAACCTCCCCGCGCTGTTCCGCTTATTGCCGGAGGCAGCGATCATGCCTATTTTGCAATGAACGGCGTTCCAACGATTGCTTTTCGCAATACCGATCCGTTAGGGTATAATTTTAGTTATAGGGAAATCTGGCACACAACACGCGACCGATATGACCTGAGTATCCCCGAATATATGGAGTATACTTCCGTAACACAGGCAGTCACAGTTTACAATATTGCAAATTTAAAGAAATTATTACCGAGGGACGGAATTTACATTCAAGAGTAATTTTAATTGGCATTGAGCAAAAGAGCCCTGTTACTTGCAGAGGTTATCTTTTCAATACCCAGGCATCCTTATGATTGGGGAAATCCTGCTTTAATTTTCTCAGGTTTAGTTCAGCTTCTTCACGTGTAGAAAAATGAGAAGCATAAACATCTATACGATTGGAACGTTCGATGGTGGAAGCAGTTGAAAATCCTTCAGATTGTAGCAGGGCAATCATGTCATCTGCTACTTTTCGAACTTCATAAACTCCTGTTACGATATAAAATCGGGGAGCGTCGGACGGCAGCGCAATCACTTCGGTTTGTGTGTTCGAATATTTTTCAATGGCGTCTGGAGTTTCCGGTAAAGCAATTTCGCTTGAAACGATTGTTGTATTTTCTGTTGTCTTTTCGACTTTATGACCAAACAATCCGGTTTCGGAGAGAATTTGTGCGGTTTGATGACGAAGTGTGCTGTCCTGAATCGGGAAAATAAACATAATCGCAGCAATTACCGCAGCAGCTGCAGCACCAATACTTACTTTCCTTATTATAGATTTCTTGTTGCTTCTTGCGGTTTCCACTAATTGCGGAGTCGGCTGCATTTGTAGAATTGGCTTTAATGAAGCATTGTAAAGCCCGAAATGTTCAGGACGCACAAAAGGCTTTGGCTGATATGCAAATCGTTGATTGCCAATCATCGTAAAACTTCCTAAATCACCAAGATCAACAGATTTTTCAGTGCGTAACAAGTTCTTGATCTGGCGAACCGAATCATCAATTTTTTGAGTAGCGTTTTCGAAAGAAATACCGTCTGTACGCATATAAGATTCCACCAATAAACCATCGTTGTGTGTGAGTTCGCGGTTAAAGACCAATTCACACGTCGGTGAATCGAAAACTGAAAGTCCGTTTCTGCGTGCAGGCATCGTATTAACCACAAAGCCCCCCAACGACGGAACAATTACACAGTTATGGGTATGTAAAAGAAATTCTATATGGGAAATCAGTTGGTTCATAGCGCAAAGATAAAAAAAATGAGAATGAATTCTAAAAAAACAATGAAAAACTTATTGACATTTTACTTCCTTACTTTCGATTGATTGCGTTCTGCAAAATCTTTCCAACTTCTGTATTTTGGTCCATCGGATTGAACTCCTAAGGATTGATAATAATGGCACATGGCTGCTGCTAATCCATCTGTAGCATCGAGTTGGGGTAGCATATTTTCGCTGGGAATTTTCAAAATCTTTTGAAGCATATAAGCAACTTGTTCCTTTGCTGCACGACCATTTCCGGTAATTGACATTTTTATTTTCAACGGTGCATATTCGAAAATAGGCACATCGCGTGCAATGGCGGCAGCCATTGCTACACCCTGGGCACGACCCAACTTGAGCATACTTTGAACATTTTTTCCAAAAAACGGAGCTTCAATGGCCATTTCATCGGGGAGATATTCCTCAAGAAGTCCTGTAATACGCGAATATATTTTTGCAAGACGCAGGTAATGATCTTCGTATTTATCGAGTTTCATAATACCCATGGCTTCAAGCGATGGCTTGTTGTCAAGTACCTTGAGAACTCCATATCCCATAACTTGTGTTCCGGGATCGATACCCAGTATTATACGTTCTTTTATCAGCGGTTGTTGTGTCATAGATCAATATGCTGCAAAAGTGTTGCAAATCCCTGAATATTTTGTTTAAATCTGGATATTATTAATAAGTAAAGTTTTTCCCCGTCTATTTTATTCCATTCTTCCAGAGCCTCAATAGTATCAATCTTAAATTCCAGAGCATAAGAGTGATCGTCATTATCTTCTCTGGAAAAAATACGTGTGAGTCTTGGCTCTCTCATAATGTTACTCTTAATGGACATGGGAATGTATTCGTCACGGATAAAATCGAGAAATTCGTTTTGTAATTCTTTCGGGACACTGAACGTGGTGTTGTAAATGATCATTTTGTTTCTTTCTGCGAAATTTACTTTTCGATTATCGTTGCAAATTTAAATAAAAACTCTATCTTTGCAAACTAATTTAAAAAGGCACGGGGGATTAGCTCATCTGGCTAGAGCGTTTGACTGGCAGTCAAAAGGTGATCGGTTCGAGTCCGATATTCTCCACTAATATAACTAAAAGATACTCAGCAGGTTGAGTGTCTTTTTTGTTTATCGGTACCGAGATTTATATTTGTAAGAAATTCACATTAATTCTTAATAAAAAAGTAATATTTTTTTGAAAGAAATTTTGTTCCTTTGTATTCCGTAAAATTTAACTTTTAATAAAATATAAACAGGCAATTGTATGAAAAAGACAGCTTTAACAACACTCATCGCTTTTCTTTTTATCTTTGTTTTACAAGCACAGCAGATAAACAACGGAGTGATGAATCTCAACGAGTTTTCGCGACCTAATAAACGTAGCAACATCGTTATTCCGGATGTGAACGGTTTCAAGGTACTGAAATGTGATTTTCATATGCATACTGTTTTTTCGGATGGTGATGTTTGGCCAACGGTACGTGTTCAGGAAGCCTGGCAAGAGGGGATCGACGCTATCTCGATAACCGATCATTTGGAATACACACCGAAAAAAGATGATGTTAAGCCCAACAATGATCGTGCATATGAAATAGCTAAACCCAATGCTCAACGACAAGGAGTTATGCTGATAAAAGGAACCGAAATTACCCGCCAAACGCCACCGGGACATTTTAATGCAATTTTCATCGGTGAAACTGATGATTATTTAACTACCAACCAAAGAGAAACGGATCGTGAAGCGGTAATGAAAGCCGAAGGACAGAATGCTTTTATCTTCTGGAATCATCCGGGCTGGCAGCCGGGTATTGCAGGTTCGTACGAATGGCTTCCGTTTATCGAAGACATTTACAAAAACAAAGCTCTTGATGGAATAGAAGTTGTCAATGGAACAGGATTTCATATGAAAGCATTGGATTGGTGTGTAGATAAAGATCTGACGGTGATGGGAACCACAGATGTTCATAATATAATCAGCCTTAATTATGACAATAACAGGGATTATGTTCACCGTACCATGACACTCGTAATGGCTCGGGAAAATACACCTGAATCCATTCGCGAAGCGCTGGATGCAAGGAGAACAGTAGCGTGGGCAAGTAAATATCTGATGGGGAAGGAAGAAAACGTCCGTAGTTTGTTTAATGCTTGCATTGAAGTGCTTCCCAGCCATTATTCTGAAGCCAATAGAGATGGTAAAACCATCAAATATTATCAAATTAATAATAACAGCGACTTGTATTTTGAGCTGGAACGTACGGCAGGTAGCGGCCCGGGACGTATTGTTCTTTATCCGCAATCATCGCAAGTAATTTCCGCAGAAAGTGGTCAGCCCACTTACGATATAGTCACAACTTACGTTCGCAGCGATAAACATCTTTCTGTGAATTTACCTTTGCGTTAAAATCTTAGGCGAAGCAGGTGCGTTTCACCTGCTTTTTCACATATCAGGTTAAGCTATTTCAGCTTTCATTTTTCTTGATGAAGTTGGAATAGCTTTTCTTTTGCGTCACAATTTGAAAAGAAAACCGTATATTTGTATCGAAAATCTGAGATGCTTCCAAACGAAATTTTTCTGAAAGATGATAATTAGAACTTTTGAATTTAACCCCTTGGGTGTTAACACTTATATATTGTATGATAAAACCGGTGAATGCGTTATTATTGACGCATCGTGTTTTTTTCCGGATGAGAGAGAGCTGCTAATTAATTTCATTCTAGATAATAACCTGGTTGTCAAACATCTAATAAATACACATTTACATTTCGATCATATTTTTGGAGTGAACTTTATCGCTTCTCAGTTTGACTTGAAGCTACAGGCGCATAAAGACGATGAGTTTTTGCTTGGAAATTTATCAGAGCAACTTCAAATGTTTGGGTTCAATACAAATACAAATTATAAACCTGAAATAGGTGGTTATCTTTCAGAAAATGATGTGATTGCGTTTGGAGATCAATATCTGAAGGTTCTGCATGTTCCGGGTCACTCGCCCGGCAGTATTGTCTTCCATAATGAAAAAGAAAAATGTGCTGTTGTAGGTGATGTTCTTTTCAATGGAAGTATCGGTCGCACTGATCTGCCTGGTGGTAGTTTTGAACAACTCATCGATGGAATCCGTACAAAACTTTTTACACTTCCCGATGAAACGGAGATTTATTCGGGACATGGTCCAAAAACAACTATCGGTAATGAAAAAAAATACAATCCTTTTGTTGGAAGATAATAAAAGCAGTTGGAAGATCTAAGTTGAAATACGGAAGTAAGTAATTGAAAAATATCTATATATGTCTTCAAATTAAACTTTAAACTTTAAATATTAAATATACATTATGGAAATGGAACATTTTAAAACCCGTCATATCGGGATTAAGTCCGAAGATTTAGAAAAGATGTTGCAAACCGTAGGAGTTTCAACGGTTGACGAGCTGATAAATCAAACTATTCCGACAGACATCAGGCTGAAAAAGTCTTTATCGCTACCCAAAGCTCAATCTGAAATGGAATATGCTGAAGATATTGCCCGTATAGCAGCAGCAAATAAAATTTTCACATCCTATATTGGAATGGGTTGGTACGACACAGTTACCCCGGCGGCAGTTTATCGTAACGTATTTGAGAATCCTGTCTGGTACACGTCTTATACCCCTTATCAGGCTGAAATATCGCAAGGAAGATTAGAGGCTTTGCTCAATTTTCAAACGGTAGTGAGTGAGCTTACCGGACTGCCGTTGGCAAACTCTTCACTGTTGGATGAAGCTACTGCTGCTGCCGAAGCTGCTTCTATGATGTACGGATTGCGTAGCCGCGATCAGGTTAAAAACAACGTTGAAACTCTTTTTGTAGATCAGCATATTTTCCCTCAGACTTTATCGGTACTTCGCACACGTATGCAATTGGTGGAAATTGATATCGAAGTTGGTGACTACAAAAACTTCGACTCCCAAAAACAATATTTTGGTGCTATTATTCAATACCCCAACAGCGATGGAAACGTAGAAGATTACCGTAGTTTTGTAGAGAAAGCGCATGCTTCTAATTGTAAAGTGGCCGTTGCAACCGATTTAATGTCTCTTGTGTTGCTGGCACCTCCGGGTGAATGGGGAGCTGATATCGCTTTTGGAAGCAGCCAGCGGTTTGGAGTTCCCATGTTCTTTGGTGGACCATCGGCAGCATTTTTCGCTACGCGTGATGAGTATAAACGCAGTATGCCTGGAAGAATTATAGGTATTTCCAAAGATGTTTATGGGAAAGATGCGTTACGAATGGCGCTGCAAACTCGTGAACAACATATTAAACGTGAGAAAGCTACATCGAATATCTGTACCGCTCAGGCGTTGCTGGCAACTATGGCATCATTTTATGCCGTTTATCACGGACCAGAAGGATTAAAAGCCATTGCCAGACGTATTCACTCTGTCACTTCACTTGTAGCCGATGAACTAAAAGAACTTGGATTTAAACAAGTCAACAACAGCTATTTCGATACGTTGAAATTACAACTTCCGGCAAACATATCGCAAGAGAACGTAAGAGATTTGGCGGAAATGAGCAGTATTAACCTTCGATATTTTAAGACCGGGGAAATTGGTATCAGTATCGATGAAACGACTGATGATTATCGGGTTCATGAACTTTTAGCGGTATTTGCTATGTCTGTGGGAAGTTCAAAAGTGTTTATGATTGACGAATTACCTGAAAAGATGACCTTGAAAGGTAATGAGCTTCGCACGTCTGCTTTCCTTACGCATCCCAACTTCAACCGCTACCATTCCGAAACGGAACTGATGCGTTATATCAAACGATTGGAAAGAAAAGACATATCGCTGGCACACTCCATGATATCGCTCGGTTCATGCACCATGAAACTAAATGCCGCATCGGAACTTCTTCCGTTGGGACATGCCGGATTCCAGAAAATACATCCTTTTGCCCCCGAAGATCAAACGCAAGGTTATAAGGAAATGATTGACGAACTGGAATCTATGTTGGCCGAAATTACCGGATTTGCAGGAACCAGCCTTCAACCAAATTCAGGTGCTGCCGGAGAATTTACCGGTCTTTTAGTTATTGCCAGCTACTTGAAGAGCATTGGACAAGGACATCGTAAAACGGTACTTATTCCTGCATCGGCACATGGGACCAATCCTGCAAGTGCGGTGCAAGCCGGTTTCACGCCTGTAACCGTTGCATCAGATACGAAAGGAAACGTGGATATGGACGATTTGCGCAAAAAAGTTGAAACGCATCGCGATGATTTGGCCGCGTACATGATCACATATCCCTCAACTCACGGTATTTTTGAAGTGGAAATTCGTGAAATGTGTAATATTATCCACGAAGCCGGCGGTCAGGTTTACATGGATGGAGCCAATATGAACGCTCAAGTCGGGCTCACCAATCCGGGAACTATCGGAGCTGATGTTTGCCACTTGAACTTGCACAAAACGTTTGCCATTCCACACGGTGGTGGTGGCCCCGGCGTTGGTCCAATATGTGTCGCTGAACATTTGGTGCCGTTCTTGCCTGGACATCCGGTAATGCTCGATACCGATGTTAATACCGTTTCAGCAGCTCAATACGGCAGTGCCGGCGTTCTTGCCATTACTTACGGTTACATAAAAATGATGGGGGCCGAAGGCTTAACAGAAGCTACTAAAATAGCTATACTGAATGCAAATTATTTAGCCGAACGCTTAAATGATTCTTATGGAATTGTCTATCGGGGCGCTAACGGCAGAGTAGGGCACGAGTTGATTTTGGAATGTCGAGGGTTAAAATCTGTGTCTGGCATTACAGAAACCGATATTGCCAAACGACTGATCGATTACGGATATCACGCTCCAACACTATCATTTCCTGTTCACGGTACGTTGATGATTGAACCGACCGAAAGTGAAAGTCTTGCCGAACTGGATAGATTTGCTGATACCATGTTGAATATTCACAAAGAAATTATAGAAGTTTCACGGGGTGAATACACAGCAGAAGACAATGTGTTGGTAAATGCTCCACATCCTGAATACGAAAGTGTTGCTGATAATTGGAAACACGCTTATCCGCGTAGTAAAGCGATTTATCCGCTTCCTTTTGTTGCCGAAAACAAATTCTGGGTAAATGTTGCCCGTGTAGATAACGCGTATGGCGACCGGAATTTGGTGGCGTGCTTGTGTGAGATGTAATGGAATCTGACAACTTAAGAATACACGGAGTGGCTGATTTAGTCACTCCGTTATTTTTTTAAGAGCAAAAATCGAATGTATATGGTTTATAGACGAAAAAAGTAGTCATATGTCTCTTCCTCATAGGCTAAGGCTAAAGGGATAAAATTAATCATTCATTTACCTTAATCACAAAAATATCCCCTTCATAATAAGGCTCCGTATCCAATTGGATACTCAATTTATTTAGTTTTCCATGCTTCAGATCGCTGATGGAAAACATTCTCCCATACTTATTCTCATAAGATTTTTCTGAATCAGAATAATTCATGAAATCGTAACAAAAAAGGGGTTCTGTAAGAAAACGACCAAAATTTTGATTATAGATAACACTTATTCGAACTTTAGACCATTTTTCCAAAGAAATATTTGTTTCGGAAATAGCACACCCAAACTGCAATATGTCAATTTTATAGTCCGTGTTATTCGAAACTTCAAGGTCGTAAATAATTTCTTTTGAACACGAAACAAAAAACAAGAAACAAAGCAAAATAAATGTGATGTATTTCATAACCTATTTTTGATGATTATTCCGTAAAGATAAGCATTGTTTTTAAAATCGTTTGTTTTATAGTTTTTTACCGATTCTTGACTTGGTTCTTGACTCCGGATTCTAAAATATCTCTTTTTTTCGTATCTTTGTGCCTCAATAATTCAAAGCATTAACTAAGTGCAGCAACAAAATCATAGATCAGGATTTGTAAATATCGTTGGAAATCCCAACGTGGGAAAATCCACGCTGATGAACCGATTGGTGGGTGAAAAATTATCGATTATTACCGCAAAGGCACAAACGACGCGTCATCGGATTATCGGAATTGTAAATACACCCGAATATCAGGTGGTTTATTCTGATACGCCCGGTGTGCTCCGTCCCAATTACAAGCTTCAAGAGCAGATGCTGAACTTCTCCTTGTCAGCTCTTGATGATGCCGATGTTCTGCTGTACGTAACCGATGTGGTTGAAAAAATCGATAAAAACGATGAGTTCCTTTATAAAGTACAACAATTAAACTTACCAGTTCTACTGTTAATAAATAAAATAGATCAAACTACTCAAGCAGAGCTTGAGAAAATGGTAGAAATGTGGGGTGAATTGCTGCCAAAAGCAGAGATTTATCCGATATCGGCGCTAAACAATTTCAGTATCGATGTTTTGAAAAAACGCATTTTGGAGCTTCTGCCCGATTCGCCGCCATACTTCGAAAAAGATGCGTTGACAGACAAACCTGCCCGGTTTTTCGTAAACGAAATAATTCGTGAAAAAGCGCTGTTGCTTTATCAGAAAGAGGTTCCGTATTCCATTGAAGTAATAGTGGAAGAGTTTAAAGAAGAGCGAGACATCATCCGCATTCGTGCAATTATTTTAGTGGAACGGGATACGCAAAAGGGTATCGTCATTGGTCATAAAGGAGAATCATTGAAAAGATTAGGAACTATGGCACGAAAAGATATTGAACTGTTTTTCGAAAAAAAAGTATTTTTACAACTTTATGTAAAAGTGGAAAAAGACTGGAGAAACAGAGACAATATGCTGAAGAATTTTGGATATAAATTAGAGTAAATTACAAATTACCAGAAAAAAGTAAAGTACTATTAGCCTAAAAGTCCAAAGTTTTTTGTCTGATAGTCTGAAAAAATTATGAGAAACTTAGTAGCTATTGTTGGTCGTCCGAATGTAGGAAAATCAGCGTTATTCAATAGGTTCACGCAGAGCCGTCAGGCTATTGTGACAGATGTGTCGGGTACCACACGCGACCGTATGTATGGAAAAGTAAACTGGAGCGGAAAAGATTTTTCACTGGTTGATACCGGAGGATGGGTGGTTAACTCCGACGACATAATGGAGGACGAGATTAACAAACAAGTCCAAATCGCTGTTGAAGAAGCCGATGTAATACTTTTTGTTGTTGATGTAATGAGTGGACTCACCGATTTGGATAACAGTGTAGCACATTTGTTGCGGCGTTCAGGAAAACCGGTTGTTGTAGTTGCCAACAAGGCAGATAACTTTAATCTTGGACATCAATCGGCAGAATTCTATACATTGGGTTTAGGTGATCCTTTTTCTGTTTCGGCTATTAATGGTTCAGGAACGGGCGATTTACTGGATCATATTCTATCGCTCTTTAAAAAGGAAAGCGAAGAAGAACAGTTGGCAGATATTCCCAAGTTTGCTGTGGTTGGCCGTCCCAATGCCGGAAAGTCGTCAATTGTAAATGCATTGATAGGTGAAGAACGAAATATCGTAACCGAAATTGCAGGTACTACACGCGACTCTATTTACACCAGATACGATAAATTCGGTATGGACTTTTACCTGATCGATACTGCCGGAATCCGTAAAAAAGGAAAAGTAACGGAAGATTTGGAATATTTTTCGGTAATCCGTTCCATTCGTGCCATCGAAGAAGCTGATGTTTGCATATTGATGATTGATGCTACACGAGGAATCGAAAGTCAGGATTTGAATATTTTTTCGCTTATTCAAAAAAACAGAAAAGGGTTAGTCGTTTTCGTTAATAAATGGGATTTAGTGGAAGAAAAAGACAATAATCTGATAAGAGATTTCGAACGTATCATCCGTGATCGTTTTGCTCCATTTACAGATTTCCCCATTATATTCGGTTCAGCCATGACTAAGCAACGAATTCTCAAAGTGATGGATTTAGCAAAAGAGGTATATCAGAACAAAAAACAAAAAATACCTACGCACAAACTGAACGAAGTGATGCTTCCCATTATCGAAAGAACTCCGCCACCGTCAAACAAAGGCAAATTCGTTAAGGTCAAGTATATTACACAACTGCCCAATACGCAAATTCCATCGTTCGTATTTTTCTGTAATCTGCCTCAATGGATTAAGGAACCCTATAAACGATTTATCGAAAACCGGATGCGCGAAAACTGGAACTTAACCGGAACACCGATAAATGTGTTTTTCAGGGAAAAGTAAAGGTGCGCAAAAGTATGATAATGAATTGGTATAATGCGCTTTAACAGATATGACGTTTATTGTATCCATGCATTGAGCCACGTGCAGTAATATGGAAATTTTGGGAATCTTTTGAAGTGTGTCGTCCAACACCTTCACAGATGTTTACATCCACCTAATCAGATGCTTTTATTCATTGTTTACGAACTGTATTTCTAGCGAAAAGCTCTCATGGGAAGGCATTATCACGAAGTACTATCGCAAAGCGTTGTTATATATTCCCGTAAGGAATATTCTTTCCCTCGCAAACTTCAATCAGCTTAGCTTTTATTCTTTTTAAATCGTTGTATTTAAGGTTTCCGAGATCTATTTTGTAATTAGTTCCGGTTGTAGTCAGCGTTAAATGACTTAATCCGATACCCAACTGTGTAACTGTCTCCCACAAAATGGATCCATTTATGCGCTGTTTAGGTAATTTAATTCGAAACTCCTCATTATCGATTTCAATAATGAGATCAGACTGCCAAACGGTTACTGTAAATATTAATAATGCCGCCAAAACTGTTCCGGTAACTCCAACGTAAAACATAAAATCAAGTTTGTTGTGTAAAGCTTGATAGATGGAGATTCCAATGGCCATTGCAAATAGGAATCCTCCTGTAATCAGTGCAAATATTTTTACTTTTGCGGGTAAAGTATAAATTATTTTCAGGTCATCCATAAATCGGCGTTTTTATTTAATTTTAATGTTAGGTATTGAATAACAAATAATTTCCTTATGCAAAAATACAATTATTATGTTGTCTTTTTAAATAAACATTAAAAATCAATGAAATCAGAAAAAAAATACGTTAATTTGTATATAATTTGTAGTACAAGTTAAACGAATCATGTATAAACTTGTTTTATAAGTAAGTGTTTGCGAAATGAAATTTCTCAACTATGTTGGTTGAGGTTAAAATACGAAGGGTGAATTGATGAACAACAACAATCTTGAAAATGAGAAACTTCCCGTTAACGAGGAAGTTAAAATCGAAGAATCTACTGATGTGTTTCTAACAGAGGAAAATACAATAGAAACCCCTGAAGAAGCAACTCCTGAAATTTCGGAAAAAGCAGAAGTGAAAATTCCGGAAAGCGAACTGCAAAAAGAAACAGAAGCTGAAGCTGCGATAAAAGCTGAAGCTGAAACGGAAGCTAAAGCAGAGGCTGAAACAGAAACAGAAGAACTTACTGTTGATGAAACGGAGGAAATCGATTATAATATAGAAACCCCTGAAGACACAGAAGAAAATGTTGAAGAGGAAGAAGAGGTAGATGAAAACAATGTTTCCGATAACGATTCCGCTGAATTGCTATCCATTGAAGAGATTGCACAAAAACTTCGAGATCTACTGGCATCGGACCACCCTCAGCGAAAAGAAGTTGATGAAGTTAAAAATCAGTTTTACCGTTCACTCCGAAATGAGACTGAAACACAAAAAGCAGCATTCCTCGAATCGGGAGGTGAATCTATAGATTTTGTAGCAAGTGAATCCGAAATATACAACGAAGGCAAGGAATTAATCCAGAAGATCAAAGAAAAACGTGCCGAGATCCTCGCACGCGAAGATGCGGAAAAAGAGGCAAACGTTGCTCGAAAAATGGCGATCATTGACCAGGTAAAACATCTTGCCGAAAATCAAAGTCAGGAAGATTTCAATAAAACTTATCAGGAGTTTCGATCACTACAGCAGCAGTGGAACGATATTAAACTCGTACCACAAACTAAAGTAAACGAACTTTGGAAAGAATATCAACGACATGTTGAAAAGTTCTATGATCTGGTTCGCATCAATAACGAGTTTCGCGAATATGATTTCAAGAAAAACTTTGAGTTGAAAACCGAACTTTGCGAAGCTGCCGAAAGACTTGACGAAGAAGAAGATGTGGTTTCAGCATTTCATCAGTTACAGAATTTGCATCAAGAGTGGCGTGATATAGGTCCGGTATCCCGCAAGGATAGAGAAGAAATATGGAATCGTTTCAAAACGGCCTCCACGCTAATTAATAAGAAGTACCAATCGCATTTCGAGAGCCTTAAGGGAAAAGAAGAAGAAAATCTTACTGCGAAAACGGCATTATGTGAAAAGCTTGAGGCTATTGATTATTCGAAATTAAATTCCATAAGAGATTGGAATAACAAAATAAAAGAAGTTCTTGATATTCAGAAACAATGGCGTGAAATTGGCTACGTTCCCAAAAAATGGAATACTAAAATCTACGACCGTTATCGTGCGGCTTGTGACTTCTTCTTCCGTAATAAAAACGATTTCTACAAATCGATGCACGGTGAAATGGAGGAGAATCTGAAAAAGAAAATTGCTCTTTGTGAACGTGCCGAAGCATTAAAAGACAGCCAGGATTGGAAAAAAACGACACAAGACATGATTTCCATTCAAAAAGAATGGAAGACCATAGGTATTGTCCCTCGTAAATACGTTGATACCACATGGAAGCGATTTATATCGGCTTGCGATTATTTCTTCGAGCAAAAGAAACTTCATACCTCTTCACAAAGAGACGAGGAAGTAAAGAATCTGGAACTGAAGAAAGAAATTGTAGAGAAGATAAATAAGCTGGATACATCTCTCACCGCAGATGAGGCATTACCGGCGTTGAGAGAACTTATGGATGAATGGTACGGAATAGGACATGTACCGTTTAAAGCTAAAGACAGAGCCTACAAAGAGTTCTATGATGCTACAGAAGCACAATTCGACAGGTTGAACATTGACAAAACCGAGAGAAAATTAGATAGTTTCAGGTCGAATATCTCTGATATGGCTAAATCGGATAATGCCAAAGGACAGCTTCTTCGCGAACGCGAAAGATTAATGCGTCAATACGAACGCATGAAAGCAGAATTGCAGACGTACGAAAATAATATTGGATTTTTATCGGTTTCATCGAAAAAAGGAAACAACCTTGTTGACGATATGAATCAAAAGATGAAAAAGATAAAATCAGAACTCGATTTGCTGGTGAAAAAAATAGCAGCTATTGATGAGGAGTTGTAGAGAGTAATTTATTTATCGGCAAGTATTATAAAATATAGATTACGCTGAAAATCACACAAAGAGGTTACAATTGATAACCTCTTTGTGTTTAGATAACTTTCTTTGTTTAAGAATTTCAGTTTTCCTTTCTTAAATCCATAGAGATGAAATGCTTAAATAGTATATTGTTAGCTATTTTGTTTTTGTTAACGTCTTGTTCGAGTAATTTAAACTTAGGTAAGACACAATCGGATAATTCGATAAATAAAGTCCCTTTAGCCGACCCCTTTATTTTACTACATAAAAATGAGTATTACGCCTACGGAACAAATTCGGTTGATGGAATAGCTGTTTTCACATCATCCGATTTAAGAAAATGGCGAAAAGAAGAAGCACTCGCACTCCATAAAGATGATTCGTACGGTGATAAATGGTTTTGGGCACCGGAAGTTTACTATGTAAACAATAAGTTCTATATGTATTATTCGGCTGACGAACACATTTGTGTTGCCGCTTCCGATTCACCACTGGGACCCTTCAGACAAACTGTGCAAAGACCAATGCTGGAGGGCGAAAAAGCTATCGACAATTCATTATTTATCGATGATGATGGAACTCCTTATCTTTTTTTTGATCGATTTAACGATGGACTAAATATTTGGGTAGCAGAACTCGAATCGGATCTAATGACTATAAAAAAAGAAACATTGCATCCATGCATTCATGTTTCGCAAGAGTGGGAAAAAGTATGGCCGCGGGTGAATGAAGGAGCATTTGTCATAAAACATCAAGGAGTATATTATATGACGTATTCTGCTAATAGTTACGAAAGTCCGTTTTATGGTATCGGGTGCGCCACAGCAACTGATATTATGGGTGAATGGACTAAGTATTCGCACAATCCGCTGTTGCAAAAGCCTGGAAATCTTGTTGGTGTGGGACATAGTTCTATGTTTACGGACAAAAAAGGAAATCTAAGGATTGTTTTCCACGCACATCGCGATACAAGCAATATCCATCCAAGAGAAATGTATGTTAGCAAAGTTGGCTTCAAAAAGATAGACGGAATAGATCAATTATATATAGATGAAAAATATCAAACTCCGATTTTAGTAAAATAAAAACCTATAAATAAATCAAAGATGAGATCAAAAGTAACTTTATTCTTTGCGCTGTTTTTTGCGCTTTCTCTGTCGGCTCAATGGAAGCCTTCAGGTGACAAACTAAAGACCCGATGGGCTTCACAAATTGATGTGAATAACGTACTACCCGAGTATCCACGGCCTATAATGGAACGCTCGCAATGGCAAAATCTGAACGGTTTGTGGAATTACGCTATTTTGCCTGTTGGCAAACAAACGCCAACAACATTCGATGGGAAAATTCTTGTTCCATTTGCTGTTGAATCAAGTTTATCAGGTGTACAGAAAAGAGTTGGTAGCGACAATGAACTATGGTATCAGCGTGAGTTCGCCGTTCCATCTAATTGGAAGGGCAACAAAGTGTTACTACATTTCGGCGCTGTAGATTGGAAAGCCGATGTATGGGTAAACGATATTAAGGTGGGGCAACATACAGGTGGGTATACTCCATTCTCCTTCGATGTGACTTCGGCATTAAAGGGTGGAAGCAATAAGCTGATCGTAAAGGTATGGGATGGGACCGATCAGGGTTTTCAACCTCGCGGAAAGCAGGTCAATAATCCGCACGGTATTTGGTACACGCCGGTTACCGGAATCTGGCAAACGGTTTGGTTAGAGCCGGTACCTGAAAAGTACATTGAAAACGTAAAAATAGTTCCTGATGTTGACAAGAATATCATAACCATTGAAACTCTTACAAATGAAACATCTGCTTCAGATAGAGTAGAAGTGAAAGTAATGGACGGCTCACGTGTAGTTGCTACCGGACAGTCGATTAACAACCAGCCCGTTGAAGTGTTCATGCCTGCAAATCCCAGATTATGGTCGCCTAATGATCCTTTCCTGTACAATCTGGAAGTTACGGTGTTTAATGGCTCAAAACAGCTGGATAAAGTGAAAAGTTATACTGCAATGCGTAAGTATGCCACTAAACGTGATGACAAAGGAATTGTTCGCTTACAATTGAATAACAAAGATCTATTTCAGTTTGGTCCGCTTGATCAAGGTTGGTGGCCCGACGGATTGTACACTGCTCCAACCGATGAAGCTTTAAAATATGATGTAGTAAAAACCAAAGACTTCGGTTTTAACATGATTCGTAAACACGTGAAAGTAGAACCAGCTCGCTGGTATATGCATTGCGACCAATTAGGCATGATTGTTTGGCAGGATATGCCAAGCGGCGACAGAAGTCCTCAATGGCAGAACAGAAAATATTTTGACGGTGTTGAAATTCTTCGTTCGCCGGAATCTGAAGCTAATTTCCGTAAAGAGTGGAAAGAAATTATGGATTATCTTTACTCTTATCCCTCAATTGGAGTGTGGGTTCCTTTCAACGAAGCTTGGGGCCAATTTAAGACTGAAGAAATTACTGAATGGACAAAACAATATGATCCATCTCGTCTGGTTAATCCTGCCAGTGGGGGAAATCATTATCCTGTAGGAGATATGCTCGATTTACATAATTACCCGCAACCTGAAATGTACCTTTATGATGGACAACGCCCCACTGTTTTGGGGGAATACGGTGGAATTGGCTGGGCAAATAAGGAACACCTTTGGGAGCCTGACAGAAACTGGGGTTATGTACAATTCAACAGTTCCGATGAAGTAACTAACGAATATATAAAATACGCAGAGCAACTAAAACAAATGATCCGTCAAGGATTTTCAGCAGCTGTATATACTCAAACAACCGACGTGGAAGTGGAAGTTAATGGTCTGATGACATACGACAGAGCATTGGTGAAGATTGATGAAAGTAGAGTACGAAAAGTAAATCAGGAAATATGCAATATCCTTTCCGACTAATATTTTGTGTGCTTGTAATCTTTTCCTTCTCTTGTCAGACACGAGAGAAGGAGAATAGCAACACCGATTATTATTTGGAATGGGATCAAGAAACTCTTGTATGCATAGCTAACGAGGGAAGTTATCCTCGCATGCGCCGCTTAGTCGATGGTTCGTTATTGGTTGTCTATGAGAATAGGAGAGGTGATGTTGTCTCAAAACGAAGCACCGACGAAGGTGCTTCGTGGAGTTCACCCTCGATTATATACCCGTGTTTCGATTATGTGAATGAAACTAACGGATTGGCTTGCAAAGTAAACATAGCCAATCCGGAGTTTATCCAGCTGAGAAATAATGATATACTTTTTGTATGTAACCTGCGTCCGGACAAAAATGAAGTTTTTTCTTTTGCAATTGCCATAAAACGTAGCACAGATAACGGAAAGTCGTGGAGTGATTCACAGATTTTGTATAAAGCTGCGCCACGGTTTATTGATGGTTGTTGGGAACCGTCATTCTTGTTATTACCGGACGGCACTTTACAAATATATTTTGCAAATGAATTTCCATATCAACAATCCATCGATCAGGAAATATCGATGATTTATTCAAAGGATGACGGCGAAACTTGGTCAAAAGAACCCACGAGAATAAGTTTTAGGAAAAACTTCAGAGACGGCATGCCTGTAGCCGTTCACGATAACACAAATATATATGTGGCTATAGAAGACAATGCAGCAGATCAATTCAAACCTTACATTGTGCAATCTTCTATTTCAGATAACTGGAAAGAAGCAGTCACTGCTAATTCACAGAATCGTTATTCAGCATTAAAAAATTCGCTTTCAGACTCGGTATATGCTGGTGCACCTTATCTCATCCGTACAGATAACGGATTTTATATATTATCTTATCAAACAACAGAAAATAGAGCTTCAAATTGGGAATTATCTACGATGGAGGTTGTTGTCAGTGATACACCCTCCCTTTTCAGAAACCCAACACAACCGTTTAACGTCCCTATATCGAAAGAAGCCAAATGGAACTCATTAACCGATTTAGGAAATAATACGCTAGCAGCTTTAGCATCCACCAACTTCAATTCCGATAAAATCGGCATATGGATGATTAAGGGAAAAATAATTAACAATTAACTTTATGTTTCGATCTATTTATTCATCGCTTTTAATTCTACTTTTGGTTTCGTGTAAAAGTAACGAAACTGTTGTAACTGAACCTATAATTACCTACAAAAATCCGGTAGTAAATTACAGTCTTCCTGACCCGACAATTATAAAAGCCAACGATGGTTATTTTTATCTCTATGCGACTGAAGATATAAGAAATACGCCCATTCATAAGTCAAAGAACTTGATCGATTGGGAACTCATTGGCACGGCTTTTACTAATGAAACAAGGCCCACATTCGAAGCTCGTGGCGGATTATGGGCACCTGACATTAATTATATCAATGGAAAATATGTACTGTATTATTCCATGTCAGTGTGGGGTGGGGAATGGACTTGCGGAATTGGCGTAGCGACCTCTGATAAGCCCGAAGGACCGTTTACCGATCACGGGAAACTTTTTAGAAGCAACGAGATTGCTGTTCAGAACTCCATCGACCAGTTTTATATCGAAGAAAACGGAAAAAAGTACTTGTTTTGGGGCAGCTTTCGTGGAATTTATGCTGTAGAGTTATCTGATGACGGCCTATCTTTGAAACCGGATGCAGAGAAAAGACAAATAGCCGGAACGGCTTATGAAGGGGTGTATGTCCACAAAAGAGATGGATATTATTATATGTTTGCTTCTGTTGGTACGTGTTGCGAAGGATTAAACAGCACATACACAACTGTTGTGGGACGTTCTGATAATCTTTTTGGTCCTTATCTTGATAAGGAAGGTCGATCAATGATGGATAACCATCACGAAATTCTTATACAAAAAAACACAAAGTTTGTTGGGACTGGGCATAATTCCGAAATTGTATCCGACAAAAAAGGACAAGACTGGATATTTTATCACGGTGTTTCTGTTGATAATCCTAAAGGGCGGGTCTTGTTGTTGGACAAGATCACCTGGAAAAATAATTGGCCGGAGGTAAAGGGACAAAACCCATCACTGGAATCAGACATACCTGTTTTTTAAATATTTCTTCTATTTAAGCATGTTGTTAAATTAATTCTTATTTTTGTGTTTGAAAAATGAACACTTAAATAATTTTAAATATAAAAAAATGAAAGTAAGCAGATTAATTTGGCTGGTAGCTATTATTGCTATCGTTGCTTGTACCCCCAAGCAAAAAGAGATCGTTGAAGAATCTTCGACATTATCAGGATTGAAAAAAAGTGATTTTCAATCGGTTGTTGATGGAGATTCAACAGATTTGTATGTATTGAAAAATGCTAATGGAATGGAAGTCGCCGTAACAAATTATGGCGGACGTATTGTTTCGGTAATGGTTCCCGATAAAAATGGAACCTTACAGGATGTTGTGCTTGGATTCGATTCCGTTCAAGGCTATACATCTGTAGATAATAACCTGGGTGCTACTATTGGACGCTACGGAAATCGTATTGAAAAAGGCAAAATCAAAGTTGCCGGAGTTGAATATCAACTTCCCTTGAATAACAACGGTAATACACTGCACGGCGGTCCTCAAGGATACGATAAAAAAGTGTTCAAAGCCGTTCAGCCCGATAGCCAGACAGTTGTTTTAACTTATTTGTCACCTGACGGTGAAGCCGGTTTTCCCGGAAACTTGAACGTGAAAGTTACCATGAATTTGACGAACGACAATGCAATCGATATTCAATATGAAGCTGACACCGACAAAGAAACTGTTGTGAATCTCACAAATCATTCTTATTTTAATCTAAGTGGAGATCCTCACAATACAGTTTTGGATCATACTTTGATGATTAATGCAGATGGTTATACTCCAATAAATGATGTATCAATAACTTCGGGTAAAATTGATAAAGTAGAAGGCACACCTATGGATTTTAAAGTTCCGACTCCTATTGGCCAACGTATTGATGACACTACTTTTGTACAATTAAAAAATGGCAAAGGATACGATCACAACTGGGTTTTAAATACAAATGGTGACATTACTCAAGTAGCGGCAACAGTTGTTTCTCCGGTAACCGGTATTCAATTAGATGTGTACACAACAGAACCCGGATTACAGATTTATACAGGTAATTTTCTTAACGGTACAATGACCGGAAAAAAAGGAATTCCTTACAATTTTCGCACAGCTATTTGTTTAGAATCGCAAAAATATCCGGATTCTCCAAACAAACCCGACTGGCCTCAACCATATCTGAAACCGGGCGAAAAATATACAAGCCGTTGTATTTATAAGTTTTCAGTAAAACAATAATTCAAATATGTTTAAATGGATAGGAGTGTCGTTGATGATGATACTCCTATTTTTAAAAATAATCCATAATTCAATCAAATCCAATGAAAACAAAATCCTTACTTCTGTTATCGATCGTATTATTTCTTGCTCCACAATTTATTTGGTCGCAATCGAAGAAACAAAGAGAATTTTACCAACTCACAGTTTATCATTACAATACTATAGATCAGGAAAAAATTCTCGATAATTATCTGCAATCTGCTCTGATCCCGGCTTTACACAGTATGAAAATTAAATCTGTTGGTGTTTTTAAGGCTATTGCAAATGATACTTCGGTAAACAAAACTATGTATGTCTTTATTCCGCTTAAATCGCTGGACATGGTAGATAAGATTAATACAGGTTTGCTTAAAAACGACAAATTGATAGCAAATAATAAAGAATATGCGGATGTGGCGTACAACAAACCTGCATACAGCCGTATGGAAACAATATTGCTAAAGGCTTTTCCTTTGGCTCCTGTAATGAAACTTCCAAAATTAAACTCTCCAAAAAACCAAAGAGTATATGAACTGCGGAGTTATGAAAGTGCCAGTGAAAAGATTTTCAGAAATAAAGTTCATATGTTTAATGAAGGCGGCGAAATGGATATTTTCACTAAGTTGAATTTCAACCCTGTATTTTACAGTGAAGTTATTGCGGGTGCAAAAATGCCTAATTTGATGTATATGACAACTTTTGAAAATAAAAAAGACAGGGATGAGCATTGGGCTGAATTTGGAAAACACCCCGATTGGAAACGAATGTCTTCTCTTCCTGAATACCAAAATAATGTTTCGCATATCGATCAGATATTTCTGCGTCCTGCAGACTATTCCGATTTTTAAAAGTTAATTTCAACAATTATGGATACCGGATTCTTACAAGAAGTTTGGTTCATTCCCATAATCATAATTCTGGCACTATTTGATGCGGTTATGAAAGCTGTTGCTATGTGGAGATCAGCTCGAAACAATCATTTGGCATGGTTTGTATGTATTGCGGTTTTCAATACAATTGGCATTTTACCGATTGTGTATTTGGTGTTGAACAAACAAAAAGCACTGAATTGAGAATAGATAAAAAACAGAAAAGAAGTGTTTATGCACTTCTTTTCTGTTTTTATCTTTATTTTTTTCGCTTCACTTCTATTTTTCACCAAGAACTTCTCTCTTATAATATTTACACCAATCCCTTAGACCACAAATTTCACATTTAGGTTTTCTAGCTACACAAATATATCTGCCATGTAAAATAAGCCAATGATGCGCTTTTGTCAATAATCTTTCGGGAATGTATTTTACTAATTCCCTTTCGGTTTCGAGTGGTGATTTGGAGTTATCGGTCAAACCAATTCGGTTGGCAACTCTGAAAACGTGTGTATCAACGGCCATAGCCGGAAGGTCAAAAGCAACGGACAACATCACGTTTGCTGTTTTTCTTCCAACGCCCGGAATAGTCAATAAATCGTCAATGTTGGACGGAACTTCACCTTTGAAATCCGAAACAAGCTTTTTTGCCATTCCTACCAGATTTTTGGCTTTGTTGTTTGGGTATGAGCACGATTTTATGTATTCAAAAACCTCATCGGGTGACGATGCAGCCATTACTTCAGGAGTTGGGAATACTTCAAAAACACGTGGAGAGATTATATTCACTCGTTTATCTGTACATTGTGCAGATAGAATAACGGCAACGAGCAATTGATAATTGTTGGCATAGTGCAATTCTGTTTCAGCGGATTCGGCGTTAGCCTCGAACCAGTCCATCACGTATTTGAAGTGTTGTTCTTTCGTCATTTTTTCACTTTAAAATTTTATCCGATAACGGAATGAATGTTGCACTTAAATCAGGGTCAGCCATATCCGGATCGAGTGGATACATTGGACGATTAATGCGTTTGTAATCAAGTCGAAGTAAATCCTGATCCACTCCGCCAGGGGTCAACGCCATCAACCAATCGCCGCGCAAATCGTATAATTCGGGGACGAGATAACCTATTTTTACCACCAAAATATCTGCCTCACGAGGATTTAATCCCAATTTGGTAAAGTCTTTTTCGTAATGATATGCCATTCTTCTTTCAGTAACAATTACTGATGTATTTCCGTTCTTTACCACCACTTCCGTTTTGGCATTGGGATGCCCTTCGTAAATGGCGGTAATAGTTCCTGTAATTCTGACAGGTGGAGCATATCGGTTATCTACGGCAGCTCCGGCAGTAGCATCTATTTTTCCTCCAACACCGATCTCTTTAGCCTTTTTCACGAACTCTTCACCAGGTATTGAGGCATAAATCAACGATTTTGCCTTGGGACCTTTCAGTTCAGGGCGTTTCAAAATTTCGGTCAATGTCCACGTTACATCGCCTGCGCCTCCGGCAGTAGGATTATCACCCATATCACTAATGATGAAAGGCTTTTTTTCGCTGGTCAACGCTTTTTCAAGAGCTTCGTCTAAATAAACTGTAGGTGCGACAAATTCAAATTCTTTTCTTACGTCCCAAAAATGTTGAGCGAGTTTTTCTGCTGCTTGTCCAACGGCTTCTTTATCATCGCCGTAAGCCATTACTACAGCGTGATTACGAGGTTCGTCAGCCCAGGGATATGACATCCATATAGCAGCATCAATCACGTTGTCGCCATCGGTAACACCCGGAATCTCGGCATAAAGGCTTTTTCCCGGCTCGATGCGGGTACTGGTTTTTTCGCCCGGAAGTAGAATGGGAACAGGAATCCATGCTTTATATGTCGGTTTTCCTTTACCGTTTTCGAGACGATTGAGTAGATTTACAACCGCTCTTTTTTTCGATTCAATAGCATCTTCATGTGGAGCTAAACGATAGCAGGTAATTAAGTCGGTATTTTGTGCCAATCGGGGTGAAACGCTTCCGTGCAAGTCCATGGATGTGGAGATCAACACGTCGGTGCCTACCAACTCGCGGATTCGAACCAGAAAATCACCTTCCGGATCGTCTAGTCCCTGAACGCTCATGGCACCGTGAATATCGAAGAAGATAGCATCTAACGGAAGTTTTGCTTTTAAACTGTCAAGGGTTTTGCCTACCAATGATTCATAAGCCTCACGCGTTACAATTCCGCCGGGCATGGCGTGCCCACGTAACGTGGGGAGCCAAACAGCACGGTCTATAATGCCTGAGTCGGCAGAAAAGAATGGATAATATGTAAAAACACTGTCGCCGTATCGCGTTCTAAATGCGTCTTCGTTTGAAACTGCCGGTGAAAATGTGCTCGATTCAATAGCGAGCCCGGCAATGGCTATTCGGGGGAGTTTTTTATCTTGTTGCATACAACTAACGGATAATAGTCCAAGGATTACAACGGATAAAACTCCGAAAACTGATTTTTTCATAACTTTTTTATTCTATATATTATTAATAATATGTACTGTGTGACAGGAAGCCAAACAAGCTGTTTCGGTTCTTAATCTGTTTTCACCCAGGCTGGTTGGCTCAAACCCAAAGTTAAGAGCTTGTTGAATTTCTTCTTCGCTGAAATCACCTTCTGGGCCAATAAGGATCAGCACGTTTTCTCCTTTGCGATAACTCTGCGGCAAGAATCCTTTTTCTGCCTCGTAGCAATGAGCGATAAATTTTCGCCCGTCAAAGGGCTGCTGAATAAACTGATCAAATGAGATTAATTCGTCTATAGTCGGAATTACGGCCTGTTGAGATTGTTTCATAGCCGAAACAATTATTTTTTCCAATCTTTCTTTTTTCAGCTCTTTTCTTTCTGAAAACCGGCACAATAAAGGAGAAAATCTATCAATTCCGATTTCAGTGGCTTTTTCGATAAACCATTCGATTCGATCAATATTTTTGGTAGGAGCAAATGCTATCTGTAAATTGAAGTTCCACGATTTTGGTTGCGAAACTGCTTTGTCTATTCTAACCATGCAATGCTTCGGATGTGCCTGAATGAGCATACAATCGTAAAAGAATCCCTTCCCGTCAGTTACGGTCAATCTATCACCTTCTTTCATTCGAAGCACCTTCACACAGTGGAGCGATTCCTGTTCCGGTAACTGCTGAGAGTGTCTTATATCAGTTGCGTAAAAGATTGTATCAGCCATTTTCTTCGCTCTCACGTCGATTTATTTCGTCACGAAGTTTTGTTGCGAGCTCATAATCTTCATCTTTTATGGCCTCTTCTAAACGCTTTTTCAGCGCATCTATTTTTATCTCTTCGATATTTTGGGGGATTTCTTCAATCTCAATATCTTTATTCTGAAAATCGGCGGCAAGCACTTCTTTCTCATCAAATACTATTGCCATATTCTGCATGATCGTTTCAGTAGTGAAAATTGGAGAGTTGGTTCTTAATGCAATGGCAACTGCATCTGAAGTACGGGAATCGATACGGAATTCCTGATTATTTTGACGTAACAGCAATTCAGCGAAAAAAGCGCCATCTTCGAATTTATAGATAAAAACTTCTAATAATTCAATGTTTAACGACTTGAAAATATTATACATGAGATCATGAGCTAAAGGCCGGGGCGGAGTCATGTTTTCCATTACAATAGCAATGGATTGTGCTTCGGGTGTACCAATCACAATTGGCAAGCGGCGTATGCCGTCTTCTTCGGCAAATATAAGTGCGTAAGCTCCGGCCTGTACCTGACTGAATGAGATACCTAGAATGGAGAGTTTTACTTTATTCGTCACTATTTTTAATTGTTTATCTGTTATAACATCAAAAATACAATTTTTAAATAAGAAAAACATTAATAAGTGTATTTTTTTGAAATTTTGAAAATTTATTACTGAATATGAAGAAAATTATTTATCTTTGCACCCACTTTACGACACGGTGGTTATAGCTCAGTTGGTTAGAGCGACGGATTGTGGTTCCGTAGGTCGCGGGTTCGAATCCCGTTTTCCACCCGAATACACTGATAATAAGTGTTTTCCTTTCTTAGATTTGTTTTAGGTAATCACGTATTTTACATACGTGATTTTTTTATTCCTGTATTCTTCTTCGAAACTCAGAACACACAATAGCTGTAGCCACAGCTACATTAAGCGATTCTGATGTTTTTGTATCTTGTGGGTAATTAGAAATAAACAGTTTGTTTGTAACGAGTTTCTCTATATCCGAGGAGATTCCCCTGCCTTCGCTTCCCATCACAATAAATCCTTTATTCGGTAATTCCGTTTTATAAATATTTTCACCTTTCAGGAATGTGCCAAAAACGGGTAACAAATGGTTGTTTCTTAATAAATCCGTAAGATTTGTATAGTGTACTTTAACTCTGGCAATTGCTCCCATTGTTGCTTGTACGGTTTTTGGGTTATAAATATCTACGGTATCCTCAGAACAAAAAATATGCTCAATTCCAAACCAATCAGCCAGTCGTACAATAGTACCCATGTTTCCGGGATCCTGAATACCATCGAGGACAAGGTTTAAATTACCACTTAGTTTAATTTTTTCAATATCGTATCTGGGTTGATAAAAAACGCCGATAATTTGCGGTGCAGTTTTCAAATTAGATGCTTTTTTTAACTCGTCTGTTGTGGCTTCAATTATTTCTTCGGCCGATAGAGGTCCCATTTCTTGTAGAACATCGGGTAATCCCACTAAAAGCTGACACCGACAGTTACCAATCAAATCGGAAACCAGTTTTTTCCCTTCGGCAACAAAAGTTCCATATTCATTCCGATATTTTTTTCCTTTTAAGGATTGAATGTATTTTATTTTGTTTTTACTCAACAGCATTCCTTGTATTTTAGAACGTTACAAAGGTACTTATATAAATTAAAAAACTACCTGATAAAATGAAAACTCTTTTCGTGAAAAGTAGACGGACAAAAGACAAATATCTAGCAAATCATGTAAATTTACTCCTTTTTGTTTTTAAAAAAATGTATCTTTGTGTCATAAGTTATATGTAAACTTTACTTCAAAAAGAATTTGAAACAGATATACAAAAATAAATTTTTCTAATCTTATGAATGATAGCGTATTAATGAACAAAGCTGCCGATAATATTCGTATTTTATCGGCGTCAATGGTGGAGAAAGCAAAATCCGGGCATCCCGGCGGACCAATGGGTGGAGCCGATTTTATCAATGTCCTTTACTCTGAATTTTTGGAATACGACCCGGAGAATCCCAAATGGGAAGGTCGCGATCGATTTTTTCTCGATGCCGGACACATGTCACCAATGCTTTATTCGGTTTTATGTTTGAGTGGAAAGTTTTCGTTAGAAGACATTAAAAATTTCAGACAGTGGGGTAGTCCCACACCCGGACATCCTGAATTGGATATTGAGCGTGGAATAGAAAATACTTCCGGTCCACTTGGACAAGGACACGCTTACGGTGCCGGTGCTGCTGTGGCGGCAAAATTTCTAAAAGCCAGACTGGGAGATGGAATTGATCACACCATATATTCTTACATTACAGATGGCGGTGTTCAGGAAGAAATCTCACAAGGTGTAGGGCGTCTTGCCGGACACTTGGGGTTGAATAACTTAATTATGTTTTACGATTCCAACGATATCCAGCTCTCAACTACTACTGATGCCGTAACAAGCGAAGATGTAGCCAAAAAGTACGAAGCCTGGAACTGGAAAGTTATCACGATTGATGGAAACAACGTGGCAGAAATTCGCAAAGCTTTAACTGAAGCTAAAGCCGAAAAAGAGCGCCCTACACTTATTATCGGAAACACCGTGATGGGACGTGGCGCGTTGGCAGCCGATTGCACATCGTTTGAATGCCAGGTTTCTACACACGGACAACCGTTGAGTGCTGCCGGAGCTGATTTTGCTCAGACCATTAAAAATTTGGGTGGCAACCCCGAAAATCCTTTCGTAATTTTTCCTGAAGCAGCAGCACTTTACGATAAAAGGAAAAAGGAATTGAAAGAGATTGTTGCTGCCAAAAAAGCAAAACAAAACGATTGGGCTAATGCTAATCCGGAGCTTGCTGCAAAAAAACAAAAATGGTTTGCACGCGAATTGCCCGAGATTGATTGGGCCTCTATCGTTCAAAAACCCGATAATGCAACGCGTGCCGCATCGGCAACAGTATTGGGAGTTCTGGCACAAAAAGTGGAAAATATGATTGTTGCTTCTGCTGATTTATCGAATTCCGATAAAACAGACGGATTCCTGAAATATACGAAAGCTTTTGAAAAAGGTGATTTCTCAGGTTCATTCTTTCAGGCCGGAGTAGCTGAGTTTACCATGTCAGCAATGTGCATCGGGATGAGTTTGCACGGTGGAGTAATTCCTGCATGCGGCACTTTTTTCGCTTTCTCAGATTATATGAAGCCTGCAATTCGTGTAGCTGCATTGATGGGAACACCTGCAATTTTCGTTTGGACCCACGACGCTTTCCGCGTTGGAGAAGACGGGCCCACGCATCAACCTGTTGAACAGGAAGCACAAATCCGTTTGTTGGAAAAATTACAAAATCACCACGGACACAACTCAATGTTGGTTCTTCGACCGGCAGATGTAAATGAAACTACCGTTGCCTGGAAATTAGCATTGGAAAATGCTCACACACCCACAGGACTGATTTTGTCGAGACAGAATATCAACAATCTCCCGAAATCCGGTTATCAGGAAGCTTTGCAGGCAAAAAAAGGAGCTTACGTGGTACAGGAAGACGAAAACTACGATGTAATATTGCTGGCATCAGGATCTGAGGTTTCCACACTTGTTGAAGGTGCCGAATTGCTGAAAGCTGATGGTGTAAAAACACGAATAGTTTCTGTTCCTTCTGAAGGATTGTTCCGCAGCCAATCAAAAGAATATCAGGAATCTGTTTTGCCCAAAGGCAAAAAGAAATTTGGATTGACAGCCGGACTTTCTGTAACACTGGAAGGATTAGTTGGTGCGGATGGTGAAGTTTGGGGAATGAACTCTTTTGGATTTTCAGCGCCATATAAAGTTTTAGACGAAAAACTGGGTTACACCGGTAAAAATGTGTATGAACAAGTAAAAAAATTACTTAAATAAATTTTCCGTTTGAAGTTTGGCGTTTAATGTTCTGAACGCCAAACATTAAACATCAAACATCAAATGTATCATGTCTTTATTCGATAATACTGTAAAACCTATAGGGTTAGCTTCAGATCACGCGGGTTTCGAAGCCAAACAAATTGTTATTAAGCTATTGAAAGAAAAAGGAATACCTTTCAAGGATTTCGGAGCGTATTCAGAAGAAAGTTCTGATTATGCTGATTTTGCTCATCCCTTAGCCAATGCCATCGAGAAGGGAGAATGTTATCCGGGTATTGCCAGTTGCGGTTCCGGCAATGGTATTAACATGACATTGAATAAACATCAGGGTATTCGTTCGGCGTTATGCTGGAATAAAGATATAGCTCAATTGGCACGTGCGCATAACGATGCTAATATTCTCGCTCTCCCGGGACGATTTGTGAACGAAGAGGAAATTTACGAGATTCTGGTTGCTTTTTTGAATACACCGTTCGAAGGTGGACGTCACGAAAGAAGAATCAACAAGATCGCTTGCGGATAAGAGTTTAATCTATCTAAATGCCAATGGCAAAAAGAAAGCGGGCTCGGCGTAGCCAAAGGAAGAGACTGAAAATCAGTAAAAAAGGACAAAGAGTTGTTCAGCTGATTGCAGTTTCATTTACCATTCTTTTTGCCATTGGCATTTTTTATTTTATCAATTACTCAAAGAAAGAGCTATTTCATTCTTTCGACAATCCGCCTTTTTCTCAAAAATATACCGTACGTGGGGTAGATGTCTCGCACCATAATTCTTACATCAATTGGGAAAAACTTCGGGAAGAGAATATTACATTCGCTTACCTGAAATCAACCGAAGGCTCAAACCACAAAGACAGGGATTATAAGAGGAACTATAAAGTAATAAAAGATGCCGGTTTAAGGGTGGGGACATATCATTTTTACACGTTTGGAAGAGACGGTAAAAAACAGGCACAGCATTTTATAAGAAACTCTATTGTGAGATCCGGTGATTTAATTCCGGCAATAGATGTAGAGCATTCTGCTATCAATCGACCTTGTAATGATAAAGAGTCATACGATAAAATGATAAAAGAATTAAAAAATCTTGAATCTGCTCTAATAAAACAATATGGGAAACGCCCGGTTATATATACCAACAAAGAATGTTACCGAATGTACATTAAAGGTAACTTCCCTGATAATCCTCTATGGATCTGTGACCTGCATGATGAACCGGGTAACGGATACAAAAACTGGGCAATTTGGCAGTTTTCTCACTCAGGAAAAATAAATGGAGTAGTAAATGATATCGATCTGAATTATTACCGTAACTCGTTTGATGAGTTCAAAACACTTTTACTGCCTTAAAATGATTCGGAGTAAAAGAAATAAGAGAAAAATAGACCAAATAAAAACTTTATCAATTGTTTCGACAACAATAGAAAATCCGAAAAATACCATAAACGGCGAAGAACTTATAATCCCGGTTGAAATCGAATCTTGTATGTGTCTTGAACTTATTTCTGCAACAGACCCTATGCTTTATAAATCTAAAGGGGAAATTACTAAGAGAGATTGTATTAAAAAATAAACTACCTTTGTTAACTCATGACGAGAATAAAGTTTCATTTTCGTGTAAAAAACTAATAATTTAAATAGTCGTGTTCAAATTACTGTTGTCGGTCATGAAAAGCCCTTATTGTAAATTAAAAAGCTTTGGATAATATGACATTCCCAAAAATAAAATACATATCGCTCATGTTTTTTTCATTCATTATCTTTTCAGGATGTGAAGATAATATGAGCTTCAATAATGATCCGCGTGGAAACTTTGATGCACTTTGGACAATTCTTGATGAAAATTATTGTTTTTTTGATTATAAAGAAATTGACTGGGATGCAGTTTATCAGGAATACAGCCCACGGGTGAAAAATGGTATGGGAGACTACGCTCTTTTCAAACTGATGAGCGAAATGTTGTCAGAGTTGAAGGATGGACACGTAAATTTGATTGCTTCGCACGATATATCACGTTACTGGAGCTGGACCGAAGATTTCCCCTTGAATTTTGACCCTAATATCCAAAAAAAATATCTTGAGAGAGATTATTCTATTGCCGGCGGTATGTACTATAAAATTTTGGATGACAATGTCGGATACATTTATTACGGTAGCTTTTCAAACGATATCGGAGATGGAAATATGTCGCAGATATTGAGTCAAATGGCTATTTGCAAAGGAATTATAATTGATGTCCGCAATAATGGAGGTGGGAGTTTAACCAACGTAGAACGTATAGCTTCGCGATTTTTTAATGAAAAAACACTCGTAGGATATATTTCTCACAAAACAGGTAAAGGACATTCAGACTTTTCCGATTTTTATCCGAAATATGTAGAAAGCTACGATAAAATAAGATATCAAAAACCGGTAGCGGTTCTCACCAATAGAAGTTGCTACAGTGCTACCAACGATTTTGTAAACGTAATGAAACACGCACCAAATGCCACTGTCATCGGAGATAAGAGCGGTGGTGGAAGCGGATTGCCTTTTTCATCTGAATTGCCGAACGGTTGGTCTATCAGATTTTCGGCTTCGCCGATGTATAATGTCGACAAGGAACATATCGAATTTGGTATCGATCCCGACATTTACGTTTCTATGACCGAAAGCGATAAATCAAGAGGAAAAGACACCATTATAGAGAAAGCGAGAGAAGTTATCAACTCAGCAAGCAAATAACAAGTCTTACACAATCTCAATCCCATGTGCTTCGCACATTTCCAATGCCATTTCACGTAAGCGGAATTTTTGTATTTTACCGCTTCCCGTCATTGGAAACTGCTTTATAAAGAATACATATCTCGGAATTTTGTATCGGGCAATATGATCTTTACAAAAGTCGCGAACATCTTCACGTGTAAGTTCTTTACCATCTTTGAGAATAATGAAAGCACCCACGTCTTCCCCATATTTGGGCGATGCAATTGCAACCACCTGAACATCTTTAACTTCAGGCATTTTATAAAGGTAGTCTTCCACTTCTTTCGGAGAAATATTCTCTCCGCCGCGGATAATCATATCTTTTATTCTTCCCGTGATACGATAGTTTCCGTTTTCATCTTTAACACCCAAATCACCCGAATGCAAATAACCGTTGGTATCAATTACCTGAGCTGTTGCTTCCGGATTCTTGTAGTAACCTTTCATCACGTTATAACCACGACTACACATTTCGCCTTCCACACCAACCGGGCACTCCTCTCCTGTAGCAGGATCAAGTACTTTAACATCGGTAAATTCATAAGCACGCCCAACGGTTGTACAGCGAACTTCAAAAGAATCATCAACACGAGTTTGCGTCATTCCCGGTGAGGTTTCAGTTAATCCGTAAACGCTGGTGATATCCATGAACATTTTCTCGTTTACTTGCTTCATTAACTCTATCGGACAAAGAGATCCGGCCATAATTCCTGTTCGTAAAGAACTCATATCGAACAGTGAAAACATAGGGTGATTCAATTCGGCAATAAACATGGTTGGAACACCGTGCAGGACAGTACAGCGTTCTTTATGGACAGATGCAAGAACCAATAACGGATCGAACCTTTCTACCATCACCTGTGTGCTTCCGTGCGTGAGACAACACATGGTAGCCAAAACCACACCGAAACAATGAAATAAAGGAACACAAATGCAACATTTATCTTCTGCCGTGAATTTCATATGTATACCGGTGAGGTAACCGTTGTTGGCAATATTGTGATGGCTGAGCATTACACCTTTAGGAAATCCTGTTGTTCCCGATGTGTACTGCATATTTACGATATCGTGACAGCTTGTTTGATTTCTTAAAGACCAAAATTCATCTTTTGAGCGGCTTGACCCCACTAATAGTAATTCAGCAGTGTTGTACATTCCACGAAACTTTTCTTGTCCGATATAAACAACGTTTCTCATTTCGGGAAAGCGTTCGCTTTTTAGTTTTCCGCGCTGTGTAGTCCTTAATTCCGGAAGAAGTTCATAAATCATATCGATATAATCGCTGCCGGGAATTCCTTCGGTTAAGCAAAGCGTGTGCATATCTGAATTTTTTAAAACAAAAGCCAGTTCTTCGGTTTTGTAGTTAGTATTTACCGTAACGGCAATTGCTCCAATTTTAGCCGTAGCATAAAGCACCGTCAGCCAATCGGGAACATTTTGCGCCCAGATTCCCACATTTGTACCGCGGGTAACGCCTATAGATAATAGTCCGTTAGCCATATTATTCACACGTTCATCGAAAGTCTTCCATGTGAAGCGAAGGTTTCGATCGGAATACACAATATATTCTTTATCAGGTGTTTTGTCAGCCCAATATTCTAACCAGTCGCCTAAAGTTTTATCAAAAAGTTGCATAAAAGATAGTTTAATTAGGAGTATAAACAACGGCAAGAACCTGTGCTGATTCATTGTTGGCTGATGTCACTAAATGATCAACAATAGAGTCGTAGTAAATGCTTTCACCGGTATTTAAAACAAATTTATCCAGTCCGTACAGAACGGCAATTGATCCCTTCAGTACATACAAAAATTCTTCCCCTTCGTGTGAGGAAGGATTCATCTTGGTTGCATCGGAAGGTTTTATTTCGATAAGGAACGGCTCCATATGTCTGCCTGACTTACTTGCTGCCAAAGAAAAGAAATCGATGTGTGAATTATCGTTGGTTAAATGGCTGGTGAAAGTTACCGGATGCGATTGTTGTGTATTTCTATTGATTACCGGGCCTATGTTTTCGTTATCGTCCAGAAATGTTCCTAATCTGACCCCCAAGGCTCTGGAAATCTTGATTAACGACGATAGTGAAGGTATTTTTTCACTATCAAAAACAAACTCGATCTGTTTTACCGTCAAACCTGCATTTTCTGCCAATTCTTTCGCCGATATATTTTTGTCGGCACACAAGATTTTTATTTTCTCTGTTACTGGATTCATAGATTTCTCAAATAAATTTTTATTTTTCGGGCACGAAATTACAAAAGTATTACAATATTGGCAAATATAATTTCAAAATGATATGTAAATTTAAATATTACAATTATTATGAAACATATTTCACTTTATATGCTACAAACATTCTAATTAGCTAAAAATACGTTATCTGTTATTTATTTTACTTTTTTTTGTACCTTTGTTGCTTCGAAAAAAAATAGTTGGTCTCAATTAAAAAGAATAATCATTTTTAATTAATGTTGAGAGTGATTTAATTCGCTCTCTTTTATTGTGTTAGAATGGATAAAAATACAATTATAGGTTTTTTACTGATTGGTGCGATCATTGTTGCATTCACTCTTATAAATCGTCCCAACAAAGAACAGTTGGCAGAACAGCAAAGATTGCGCGATTCAATTCAACAGGTTGAAAGCCAAAAAGCTGCGTTGGAAGCAGAACGATTGGCAACTGACAGTTCACAGCAAGATTCTGAAATTAAGCAGCAAAGCTCTGCTACCGATTTTTTCTCAACCGGGACAACAACCGTTAATGATTCAGTTGCTGTGCAACCCGATTCGATAATGGCTGCAGCACCTGTATCGGAAGAATTCGTAACGCTTGAAAACGATAAGCTGAAATTGGTTTTAACCACGTTGGGAGGAAGAATTTATTCAGTTCATCTGAAAGATGAAAAAAAGTACACAGGTGATAGCCTATATCTTTTCGATGGTGACGAAGCCAAATTTAATCTTGAACTCTTCAATCGAAACAGTGTTCGCTTATCCACAGCCGATCAGCATTTTACCCCAATACCCACTGCAGATGGGAAGTCGGTTGTAATGCGTCTGGAAAGTTCCCCACAACAATATATCGATTTTATTTATACCCTGCCTGCCGATGAATTTATGTTGGATTTCGACATCCGGATTGCCGGGATGAAAAACGGACTGCATCCGGAAAGTCTGATGAACTTCCGCGTTAACTGGGAACAGAAAATTCGCCAACAAGAACAAGGACGTCAATTTGAAAATCGATTTGCAAGGCTAAATTACCGATATTTGGGACAAGACGTTCAAAAATTAAGCGATAGCAAGAACGATAGAAAAGAACTTACCGAACCTGTAAAATGGTTTGCGTTCAAAGATCAATTCTTCAGTAGCATTATTATTGCGGAAAAGCCTTTCAGCAATACAATTCTTACATCGCAAACGCTGAGCACTTCTGAACATATTAAAGATTACAAAGCCGAAACCTGGGTTCCGGTAACAACCGATCCACAAAAGGATGAGTTAACGGCTTCTTTTAATTATTATTTTGGTCCGAACCACTTTTACACATTAAAAAACTACGATAAAGACACAAAAGAGAGTGGTCAAAAACTTTATCTTGAGGAGTTGGTAGATCTGGGTTATAAATGGTTGAGCTGGATCAATAAGTTTTTCACCATTCCATTGTTTAATTTCTTTTTGAAATTTAACTTAGGCATGGGGCTTATTATCTTTATAATGACCTTGATAATTAAGCTGATAATTCTTCCGTTGACATATAAATCGTTTAAGTCATCTGCGAAAATGCGTGTTTTGCGCCCGCAGATCAAAGAAATTGAAGCCAAATATCCCGGACAGGACAAAGAAATGATGCTGAAACGTCAGCAAGAGACTATGGCCCTTTACAACAAAGCCGGGGCAAGCCCTATGAGCGGATGTTTCCCGATGTTGTTGCAGATGCCGATTTTACTGGCTTTCTTCTTCTTTTTCCCGTCAGCAATCGAGTTGCGTCAGCAAAGCTTTTTGTGGGCACACGATCTTTCCACATTTGATGCCCTTATAAAATGGAATGCCGAAATACCGTTTATTTCGAAGTTTCTTGGAAACCATATTAGCTTGTTTTGCTTATTGATGACTGTAGTAAACGTGTTCTACACGAAATACAATATGGCCGCAACCGATACAGGGCAAACCCAAATGCCGGGAATGAAATCGATGCCGCTTCTTATGTCCGTTATGATGTTCTTCTTCCTGAATTCCTATCCGGCTGGTTTGAACTATTACTATTTCTTGTCCACTTTATTCACAATTGGATTTACATTCCTTTTTAAACAACTTTTGGATGAAGATAAACTTTTGGCACAGTTGGAAGCCAATAAAAAGAAACCCAGAAAACAATCAGGTTTTATGGCACGATTAGCCGAAGCACAAAAAATACAGGAAAAGCAAGCTCGTGAAAGAGCAAAGGAAACTGCTAAAAAAAATTATCGCAGATAGTTTTGAATTTTCAATAATTTCAACGATAGAAAACAGCCCGGAAGATTTTTTCTTTCGGGCTGTTTTCCTTTTAAGCCTTATTTATCTTCTTCATCCACATCCGATATGGGAACACCGGAATGTCTTTCGGAAATTTGCTTAAAATAAGCTTGTGATGCTTCTTTTATGCCTCGATACAAAGCTGCCATTTCTTTGTTGGCGGATGATTCGGCAAGCACTTTTACGTAATTCACATAAAGAACAAGGGTTTCTGTAAGTTCTATTCTGAGTGAGCGTGCGTCATATGTTGGCTTGAATGAGTTTTGTCCCGCTATTTCGCTGTAAATGATCTTAAACTTATCGTTCGATACTCTTATATGCTCCACCGTTTCCGATAAATTCAAAGTGTCAATAAAATCCGAGTATTTATTGGTTGAAAGGTCGAAAAGCAAATCTTCAATGCCGGTAGTCTCAATTGCCAGATTGAGGTAGGGGAGAGTTTCGTACTTTTTCATCCACAAATCATTCAACTTCTCAAATGCAATTGCTTCGGGAGAATTATCGTCACTCAATTCGTGGACTTGCATCAGCCGCCTGAATATCAATAAATGTTTGTCTCTTTGCCTGTCTAACTCCAAGAGTAATTTATTTTTCTCGTCACTTAGTACAGCTTTATTTGTATCCTCAAGTTCATCGGAGTCTTTTTCAAGTGTTTCAAGATACTTGAGCGCTATCGGATCTTCAACTTCTATTTCAAGTTTATTTCTTGCGGAATCAATAATTAATCTAACAAACTCAATCAACTCTTCCTGAGTAAGTCGTTTTGCATTTAGCTGCGTTAAATTCATAACTTCAGTAATATTTTAAGTGAATTTACCACAAAAATACATTTTTATTTATTATTTTTAAAGAAAAATTTTATGAAACCAAGTTTTCACTAAAATACTTTGTACTTTTTGAACTTATTTTTTTGATAGTTGTTTTAAATTTAGAGTTCAAAATTTTGAAATAATTTTGATAATTCAATCAAAAAGTAAATTATTAACATTACTGACATGAGCGAAGACAAAACTATTATGGAGTACGATGAAGATGAATCCGTGAAATTTATACGGAAAAGTCTGCCCGAAGAAATGCAAAACGAATTTTCGGATGACGAAATCAACTACATTGTTGATTTGGTTTATGAGTTTTACGAAGAAAAAGGCTTCTTGGATGAAGATGACGATAAGGATATCGAAATCGACGAAGATGAGCTTTTGGATTATGTTATTAAGAACGCCCGCAAAGATAAGATCCGTGATTTCACAGATGAACAGATCGAAGCTATCGTTGCAGGTGAGTTAGCGTATTGCGATACATTAAATCTTTTCGAATAATTTTAATAAATTATCTATTTATATTTTTCAAAAAAACATTAACTATGAAACAGATTTCTAAATTATTTGGCATCATTGTATTGGGTGGTGCTTTGGTATTATCAAGTTGCGGAGCAAGCAACACAGTTAAAGGTGGTGGAATTGGTGCAGGTGCAGGTGCTGCCGTAGGTGCCGGTGTAGGTGCAATTGCAGGCGGTGGTAAAGGTGCTGCCTGGGGTGCAGGAATCGGTGCGGTTCTTGGTGGAGCTGCCGGAGCAATCATTGGAAACAAGATGGACAAACAAGCTGCCGAACTGGAACAAATTGAAGGTGCACAAGTTGAAAAGATCAACGAAGGTGAAGCTATTAAAGTTACTTTCGAATCGGGTATCTTATTTGCAACTAACTCAAGCACTTTGAACACAGCTTCTCGCGCTTCTTTGGATAAATTTGCTACTTCTTTGTTGAACAATCCCGACACAGATGTTAAAATCTACGGTCATACCGACAGCACCGGTAGCGATGCTATTAACAATCCGCTTTCGAACCGTCGTGCAGAATCGGTTTACAACTATTTGGTATCGAAAGGCGTAGCCGGAACACGTATGGCTTCTCAAGGTTTCGGATCAACCCAACCTGTTGCAGACAACAGTACAGTTGCAGGAAGAGCTGAAAACCGTCGCGTTGAAGTTTTTATTCTTCCGAATGCTAAGATGGTGAAAGAAGCTCAGGAGCAAGCAAGATAAATTGAATAACGATCAATGATATAAAATCGCATTATCGGTTCCGGTAGTGCGATTTTTTAATTTAAGTTGTATGGCAGAAGAAATAATTATTCCCAAGGGAGTTTCGAAAACGGAAAAGTATGAGGCATTAATCCCGCAGTTGAAATCGTTAGTTGAATCTGAACCAGATACGATTGCCAATATGGCAAACATATCGGCTGCTCTAAAGGAAGTTTTCAGTTTCTATTGGGTCGGGTTTTACATTGTTAGGGGTGAACAACTGGTTCTCGGTCCTTTTCAGGGGCCAATTGCATGTACACGCATCCGGTACGGAAAGGGTGTGTGCGGTACTGCATGGAAAGAACAAAAAACTATTCTTGTTCCTAATGTAGATGAATTTCCCGGGCATATTGCTTGCAGTTCGTTGTCGAAATCGGAGATCGTTATTCCTGTTTTCCGTCAGGAAGAAGTAGTTGCCGTACTCGATGTGGACAGTGAATCTCTTAATCATTTCGATAAGACTGATGAGAGGTATTTATCGGAAATCGCGGAATTAGTGAAATTTTGAAAAAAGATTTCGTTAATTCAGGAAAAAAATTTATCTTTGCAATCCAATTCAATTGCGGAAATAGCTCAGTTGGTAGAGCATAACCTTGCCAAGGTTAGGGTCGCGAGTTCGAGTCTCGTTTTCCGCTCAAAAGAGCCTCTTAGGGTTTCACAAGAGCATTCAAAGAACCGCTCTTATTGATACTTGAACGTCCTAAAATTAACATTTTAGGACGTTTTTTAATGCCGTATGCAGGATGAAGGTAGGAACTGAGACAAATTATTATCCTTGCTCTTTAATCGCTCTCCAAAATGAGACAAAAAGTGTTCAAACTAAAGAAAAATATAATTTCCACATAAAGAGTTAATGATATATCTTTGCTATCGTTTAATTAGAAAAAATGAACTTAGATAACTACATGGTTATCGATGGCCAGAATATGACTTTGAGCATCGTGGAATTGGGAAAGAATAATTATTTATGAATACGATATTTACGGTTGGAATTTTTCTCTCTTTATTTTTAGCTGCGCTTTTGTTTGTGAAAAAAAACAAAACAATGGCCGATAATATTTTAGGCATATGGATGGTTGTCATCGGTATTGAACTTGCCAGCTATTACATTTATTTTTTAGGTTATTGGGATAAATATCCGCATTTGGTAGGAATTACCTCTCCTTTTCCGTTGCTGTTTGGGCCACTGCTATACCTTTACGTCGATTTCTCATTGCGAAAAAAACAATATTTCCGGCCAAAAGACTGGTTGCATTTCATCCCTTTTGTAATAACTTATTTGGCAATGACACCTTTTCTTTTCGGATATTCTGCCGAACAGAAACGATTGGCGGACAGTTTGGATTTTAATAGCGAATTCAAATCTTTCTTTATCTTCGGATTCACTATGTTTTTTATTACTGCTGTTGTTTATCCTATTTTTGCTTATCGGAAAATCACGAATTATCAAAAATACATTTCCGATAACTTTGCATACAAAGAATCGATCAGTCTCAAATGGCTCAAAATTTTAATTTGGGGAGCCGCGGCTGTTTTTCTATCGGTTATTGCTATTTTTTTATTACAGGAAGGGTTAAAAATAGACTTCGGTTTTAAAGGAGATATTATACCGGATATTCTTGTAGTTATTTTTGTTGCTGTACTTGGCTTCTTCGGAATACGTCAACAAGGAATTTTCACTGATGTTGTTGTTTCCCAAAAAGAGATGGATGATTCCATGCAGGAAAAAGAAAGTTATAAGAGATCGGGATTAAAAAGTTCGGACGCTGAAATTCTGCATCAACGGCTACTGGATTTAATGGACAATGAAAAGCCTTATCTAGAACCAAAATTATCGCTAAGCCAGTTGGCCGAAAAGTTAACCATTACTCCCAACAACCTTTCTCAAATCATAAATCAATGCGATGAAAAAAATTTTTATGATTTCGTGAACGGTTATAGAGTTCAGGAATTTATTTCTCTCGCTACTTCTCCACAAAACAAGAATATGAACCTGCTGGGTATTGCTTTGGATGCAGGTTTTAACTCGAAATCATCTTTTAATCAGGTTTTTAAAAAGACAACCGGTAAAACGCCACGGGAGTATCTTTCAGCTAATTAACCCAGACGTCTAACGTAAAAAAGGTGCAATCCCTCCCGATTGCACCTTTTTTATGTCCAATCCGTTTGTTTCGGACGATGCACTTTCTTATTTCCCCGACTTTTGTATCATAATTTTTAAATGCAAAAAAAGTTATGAAAACAAACTCAATCATTACAACATTTATTTGTATCGTTTTTTTATTTAATTTTTTTGTCGTTCAAGCTCAATCGAACGTACAAGTGATAAAAGGGAAAGTTTTTGATGTGGAATCGCACGAACCACTTGTTGGGGTAACCATTGTAGTGGATGGAAGTGATCCCATAATTGGGACAACTACCAATACCGAAGGAAATTTCGTTATTGAAGGTATTTCACTCGGACGTCACACATTAAACGTGTCTTATATAGGTTATGAATCTTTGGTGTTACCTCAGATTCTTGTTACTTCGGGCAAGGAAGTGCTTTTGCAAGTTAGTTTAAAGCAGAGTGTTTTGGAAATGGACGAAGTAGTGATTTATGGCAGCCAGGACAAAGGCCGTCCGCAAAATACTATGGCAAATGTAAGCGCAAGATCATTTACCGTTGAAGAAACACGGCGATATGCCGGCGGCCTTGATGACCCTGCGCGATTGGTATCGGCATTTTCGGGAGTTACTACCGGAAGTTTGCAGGATAATTCCATCATCGTGCGAGGCAATGCTCCGCAAGGTGTAGCGTGGCGACTCGAAGGCATTGAAATACCTACTCCTCATCATTTTGCGGGAGCAAACGTTACTGGTGGAGGAATGGTTACCCTGTTCAGCAGTCAGGTAATGGCTAATTCCGATTTTTATACAGCCGCTTTTCCGGCCGAATATGGTAATGCACTTGCCGCCGTATTCGATATGAAACTCCGTAACGGAAACAGCGATAAACACGAACATACGGCTCAAATCGGATTATTAGGCATTGATATAGCGTCGGAAGGGCCTTTCTCAAAAAAATCTGATGCGTCGTACTTGTTTAATTATCGATATTCTACCTTCGGCTTGTTGGCTGATATGAAACTTATCGACACAGAGCAGATTTTCAAGTATCAGGATTTGTCTTTCAAATTGAATTTCCCGATGGGCAGAGCTGGTGTTTTATCGCTCTGGGGTATAGGCGGAAAAGACCGGGCTACTGAAGCAGTAGAAAAAGATTCGGAGAAATGGGTGGTGGATTTCGACAGAATATCGTTTGTCTGGGATACGTATATTGGCACGGCCGGGCTTAGCCACAAAATAATAACCGGCCACAATACCTATCTGAATTCTACGGCTGCTTTCTCGGGAACACGTAACAAGATGGTAACCGAATATATAAATGATGATTTCAGTTTGCAACCCGACATGGACTTAATCACAAATTCTTCAACCGTTACCCTTGCTACTGTACTTAATCACAAATTTAACGCAAAACTGACAATGCGAAACGGGTTAACGTATAAAAGACTTGGATATGACCTGAGTATCGCGGGAACACAGGATTATGTACCCGGAACTTACCGTCCGTTGTTGAAAGAAAACGGAAACACCAATCACTATGAGGCCTTCACACAATTTAAATACGACGTATCGCCCGGAATTTCATTAAATGCCGGAGTACATGCCCAATATTTTGAGTTGAGTAAGGAATTCCAGGTTGAGCCGCGTGCCGGAATGCGTTTTGCCTTGAATCCCAATCACGTGATAAGCTTGGGATACGGAATGCACAGCCGTCCCGAAGAATTGAAAATGTATTTTATGGAAATTAATGGAGAAAAGCCTAATAAAGAACTGAAACTTTCTAAAGCTCATCATGTTGTGCTGGGATACGATTGGCGTATTTCCCGAAATATGCGTTTCAAAGCCGAAAGTTATTATCAGCACCTGTATGACGTTCCGGGGGAAGAGGGTTCATCGTTTTCTCTCATCAATTACAAACAAGATTACATGTTGCTCAAAAAGTTGACAAATAATACGATCGGCCGCAATTACGGTTTAGATTTGACATTAGAAAAATTTCTTAGCAACAACTATTATTACTTGCTCACTGCATCGCTTTTCGATGCCAGATATAAAGCGGGAGACAACGTGTGGCACAACACTCGATACAATAAAGGCTATGTTGCCAATCTGCTTTTTGGCCGCGAACATTTCTTCAAAAATAATAAACGAACATTGGATTATAACATTCGATTAAATGTAACCGGTGGCGAACGTTACTCTCCTGTGATGGAAGCGGAAAGTATTGCGCAGCAAAAAATTGTGACCGATGAAACCCGTGCTTTCTCTATGCAACACGACCCGGTATTTTATGCCGATTTCACGGTGAGTTATCGGATAAATCACAAAAAAGCATCGAGCCAGATATCGTTGCAGGTGAAAAACGCTTTTTGTACGCCAGTGGTTGAGAATTTTAATTATAATTTCAAAACAAATAAGGTACAGTTAGATAAAAACAAGCCTATGCTACCTGTTTTGAGTTATAAGATAGAGTTTTAGGTGCTTGATAATCAACTCCGGAGTCGTTCTCATCATGATAGAAAATGGTGCATTTATGTTACAAAGGAACGACGAGGACGAGGTTCTATACCAATCCTGTTTTTGTAAAGAGCAGATAATAAATTGACAGAACTGAATAAAAATTTAAAACGCACTTTCATTAGTGCGTTTTTTTATACTTTACATCCTCAATTCTTAACAAAAACGTAACCAAAAACGAGGGTGAATCATCTGAAAATCAGTTAAATTTGCTTCAAATTCTCATTGAAAAATAAATGAAAATAAAAAATTTACTCATTTTTCTCTTAATAATCCTTTCTATAGGAGCGATTGCAGGAGGTGGCAGTTTTTTATTGTTTCCTGAAGGATATTTGGGTATGACGCCTGAAAGCATGTTGCAACACTCACCTTTCCCAAACTTTCTGATTCCCGGTATCATTTTGTTTACCGTTTTTGGAGTGATTCCTCTTTTTGTAGTCTGGGGATTACTGAAACAAAAAAGTTGTAAATCGGCGCAAGCAGTAAATATTTTTCAGGATATGCACTGGTCGTGGTCGTTTGCAGTTTACACGGGTTTCGCACTCATTATCTGGATTTATATGCAAGTATATTTTCTACAAAGTTTTCATTTGCTGCATTCACTTTATTTTTTTTACGGGATTTTAATTTTGGTTGTTGCTTTACTTAAACCGGTACGGGAATTTTATCGGAAATAAATCCAGTGTCGCTCTTTTAATTGCTATTTTGACGATTTTTTCCATCACTACAGGCCTGATTGATTTCGATGCTGGGATAAGTCATTTTTTGTCAATATCAATAGCGATGAAACAATAATTTACCGTTAAGGGCCTGTATAAGAATGAATCAGATTTTTTCACACCTGTTTTAGGGCGTGTCCGCTGGTTATCTGAAGAGCAACGACAGAAAAAGATCAGGAAAATAATTCAAAAAAAATAAGTAAAACAAATTTAAATGGAAGCAAACAAGAAAGCACCGGTTTATTATTCCGATAGAATAACAATCAATTCATCGGCACAAAATGTTTGGAATAAACTTTCCGACATAGAGAATTGGCCAAAATGGCAAAAAAACATTGAATATGCCAGGCTAAATGGGAAGCTTGCGTCCCAAACTACTTTCGACTGGAAAAGCGGAAGTTCAAAAATTCACTCTACACTCCATACCGTGAAAGCTCCTATTGAAATTGGATGGACAGGCAAATCGATGGGAATAAATGCAGTTCATAATTGGAAAATCAGCTCGATGGGAAATACCACTGAAGTCTTTGTGGAAGAGAGTATGGAAGGTATTTTAGCGAATCTGATGAAAGGCTACTTAAATAAAATAGTGAAAAGAGAACTTCAAAAATCATTGAGTGAATTGAAACTGGCCTGTGAATAATATTTTAATAATGGAAGCAAAACACATTCACCCTTATTTGCCTCACTCGCCTGAAAGACGACATTTTCATAACCGTATGCAAGTGAGGAGCGAACGCAGCTTACGGTATATGATGCCACACTACAGCATCCGCCTGAAAGGCGGCACTTAAACATCTGTATGTCCCACCACTTCGGGCGAAGTTTTCCGGCATTGTTTTACCGCAGGCGAATAAATCACCTACGGTTATGAAAATATGGCTTTCCAAGACTATTGGGTAAGAATACGGATATTCATTAAATATAAATATCTTTCAACGGTATTTATGATGCTTTATGATTTCATCTTTTTTGAAAGAAACAGGTTCGCAAAAGTCTGCAAATTCTGTCCACACCTCAATGGGAGCGTTAAAAATGCCATCAAATGTTTCTTTTAAGATTTTTGCAAGCATTTGTTTCAGATGTGTAAGTTTCTGCTTCGGGATATGAAGCAGAAACTGTATTATATGTCCAGTGTATTCAATAAAATCTAAATTTTGCTGTCTAACTTTTTTGGCTATTTGTTTATATCTCAGTAAATTATACAGAAAACTTAAATCTTCAGCAAAAGATAACCTAATACCCCTTAAAATGATTATAAAACCAGCAAAACAACGACAGTAATTGTTTACTGATACTTATAACTTTTATTCTACAAATTCCTCTGCAACTACAGTAAGCTTCTGTTTTAAATCGGTATAGCTACCATACTTATCCGAAAAGATGACATTGTCTATTTTCCATCCGTTTTCATTTATAAGTTCTACCGTGTCACTCCAGCTTTCGTTGTTGGGTGATTCAAATTTAAAATCGACAATCGCTTCCGCCTTGTCGCCATCGATTTTTACTTTATTGATTTCGAAAGAAGTGTAACCGTCGTATAGACTGGAAAACACACTGCCTTCTAAAACAACGGGCTTTTCTGTGGGATACTCACTGTTTTTAATCCTTTCTTCATCCAGTTGGGTAACAGTAACCATACGATTCATCAGGCGCATCAGATCCTCCGAAAACAGGGAGGAGTCAATGGTACGATCATATATGCTTGCCTGATTTTCATAAACCGTGTTAATTTTTTCGGTAATTTCATTTTTATCGGTGGTGCTGTTGCCGCAGCTGACAAAAATGAAAATGGCAACCATCGCCAAAAGTAATTTCTTCATAATTGTTTTTAATTTTATAGTTAATTTGTTAGGCAAATGTGATTTTTGGAAGAATATGTCAAAATATTATCCGGATACAAAAATACTAAATAAAGCTCTCCGAAACAATTTATGAAAATAGAAAACATCAAGAAAGTATTAATTGGTTCAAAAAAATATTGTACTTTTATTCTTTAGAATTGAAGTCCTGATTTTCTTTAAAATTATAAAAATACGTTCCAGAACCCATCATTTTGGAGCGTATTCTGCTTAAAATTTAGCTTGACGAATTCTAATTCAGCTAGACTAAACATTATAAAACTTAAAATAGACATGAAAAAGTTCTCTATCTTCCTAATGTTATGCAGCGCGTTATCGCTACAAGCTCAACTTCGCAACAACGATGTGTATGAGATAACCGAAATGAATCGTTCTCAGGTGAGAAGCGAAATTCGCATTCCCGATTTTGATGGTTATAAAACACTCAAATGTGATTTTCACATACATACCGTCTTTTCCGACGGAAAGGTTTGGCCCGATCTCCGAGTAGCGGAAGCCTGGCAGGAGGGTTTGGATGCCGTTGCCATTACCGACCACATCGAATACCGGCCAAATAAAGAGATACTGAAAGGGGATTTGAACGAATCTTATAAAATAGCCAAAAGAGCGGGCGACGGCATCAGGTTCATGGTAATTCACGGAATAGAAATCACCCGGAGCAAACCATTAGGACATCTCAACGCACTTTTCATCAATGATGGGCTGCCGATGGATGTGGAAGAACCGCTTGACGCCATCGATGAAGCCATAAAACAAGGTGCTTTCATCATGTGGAATCATCCCGGTTGGCCGGACGATAAATCCACCTTGTATCCCGTGCACGAAAAGCTGATAAAAGCCAATAAAATCCACGGCGTGGAAGTGTTTAATTATATGGAATATTATCCGGTAGCTTTTGATTGGTGCAGAGACAATGGTCTGGCTTTTATGGCAAATACAGATATGCATGGGTTAGTTAATATCGATTATGGTGCAAAGAACAAGATTCGTCCCATGACACTTGTTTTAGCCAAAGAGCGAACGATCGAAAGCATTAAGGAGGCGTTATTCGCCAAACGGAGCATCGCTTATTTTAACGGCGAATTGGCTGGGAAACAGGAACATCTGAAAGGTTTGCTAAAGGCTTCACTCAAAATTCGCATTATTAATGATAAGTATGCGGAAGTGACCAATATTTCCGATATAACGTATCGTGTAATCGGAGGAGGAAATTCATACATTTTCCCTGCTCAAAAAACCATTTTAATGGCTGTTCCCGGATATGATACTATTTTCACAGTTGAAAACTGTCACACTGGAAGTAATGAAAAATTGACAGTAACTGTATCGGATTTCGATTTTTAAAACATAAAATCAATAACTTATAAAAATAAATACCCCATGAACAGACGAAATTTTATCAGAAATGTCTCAGCACTTTCTACGCTAACTATCTTGAAACCTGAAATCGTTTTTGCAACGAATAATAATTCTGCTGTAAGAATCGGACTTGTGGGATGTGGTTCTCGTGCAACAGGAATACTGGGAAGTATGGTTGATAACGCCAATATTCAGATGACAGCGCTTGCCGATATTTTTGAAGACCAATTGATAAAAGGAATAGATTTTGCGAACGGACTGAATAAGAAAAGAAATTATGCAGCTGTAGTGAAAAATAAAACCTATGTGGGATCTGATGCATACCTGAGATTGCTGGAAAATAAGGATGTAGATGCCGTTGTTATTGCTTCTCCGGGCTATTCTCATCCTCAGATACTGGAAGATACAGTCGCGGCCGGAAAGCACGTGTATTGCGAGAAACCGCTTGCGGTAGATGCGGACGGATGCAAACAAATTATCAGAACGGGAAATAATATTAACGGAAAAGTTTCCGCTTTCGACGGCTTCCAGATTCGTTATGCAACTCCTTACGTTGAAATGGCTAAAAGAATAAAAAGAGGCGATATAGGTGAAGTTGTTACCGTTCAGTTGTACTATCTTTCATCGGGTGCGGCTATTCATCCTCATGAAGGAATGTCGTACGACGAAATACGAATCCGCAATCATTATCATTTTCACGAAATTTCAGGCGGATGTTATCTCGATCAAGCCATTCACATGATCGACGTCTGCAATTGGATTCTCGGCGATACACCGCTTTATGCGATTGGTGACGGCGGTAAAAAAGGTGGAGTGGATTTTGGAAATGCATGGACAAATTATCAGGTAATTTACAAATACCCAAACGATGTGAACGTTTCGGTTCATTCATCCAAATTCGGGAAAGTTTTTGGTGACGTATGCGCCAGGTTCATTGGAACAAAAGGATTGGCCGAAGCACATTACAGTGGTGGAGTCTTCATCAACGGCGATAATAAATGGGATTCTGGAATTGTGCGTTCTGCAGCGGAACTTACGCCGGAATCGATTGCTAGAGGTGCAAGTTCGTCTTCATTAGACGATGCCGATCCCAACAAAGGCAAGGCTTTTATCGAAAGTATTACGAGTGGAAAGTATTTGAATCAACTGGAATCGGGTTGCAATTCAACGTTAAGTGCTATTCTGGGAAGAGAAGCTTCATCGAGACAAGAAAAGATAACGTGGGACGAACTTATTTACACTCCGCAACGAATTGACCCGAAATTGGATTTAAAACAGTTTGCCAGTAAATAAAACCTGAAAAATATTTTGTAAAGGTTCAAAAAACATATAACTTTGCAGCCACAAAAATAAAAAGTAGCGGAGGCTACATTTCTAAAGAGTTAGTGAAGTCCGCCCGGATGGCGGAATTGGTAGACGCGCTAGTTTCAGGGACTAGTGTTGGAAACGATGTGCAGGTTCGAGTCCTGTTCCGGGCACTGCACAACATATTGCGCAGGTGGTGAAATTGGTATACACGCTACTTTGAGGGGGTAGTGCCGGTTACGGCGTGTGAGTTCGAGTCTCATCCTGCGCACCAATATGCTATAATAAGCAGATTTTCAGCAATATCCAAGTTCATGTAGCTTAAGAGTGAACAAAAGCAACATGAAGTATGAAAATCAATCAGAGAAAGTACACAACTCCTTTAATTCACTGAATACGGTCTCTTCAGTTTCGTAATTGGAAAGACTTTTTACCGACTTTAATAGATTCCTTATTTCGAAAATAAAATTCACCTATTCCGGATTTTCGACACAATTCCTCCTATATTGAACACTTAACTAGCGTTAGTCTGACCTTTTTTTATTAATTCTTTGCTTTTGTTATTCGTCTCTGTATAAAGTGACTTTGTTATAAAATTAGTTGTTTTTCTGAAATGACTAAGCTAAATTTGCACTTACTGATAAACATTATATTGAAGACATACAAGGATCTCAAAACAACTCCATACCCTATAATTATAATATACTGATAATCAATTTAAATCACATTTCTGTGTCGTAATGAAAAAAAAGCTATTTTTCTATCTGTTAAGCTTATGTAGCTTACTTAGTGTCTGTAACCTCTATGGACAGAATTTTAAATTAGGCGATTCCGGTTATTTCCAGAATAACGGTGTTAATGTAATGGCTTATGATGATATTTACCCGGAAGGACATCAGGGCGGGGTATCGCTCATTATGCACGGTAATAGGATTGCAACTAATGGAGATATCCGTTTTGAACCTGCACCCGGACAATGGCAACCGGTTCCCAAACAAAAAAAACGCGATGCAAATATAAATGCAAATACCATTACCGCTTATATGACTTTTCCGGACTCATCTCGTCATATGACAGGTTTTAATCCGATGATTTATCCTGATTTTATGTTTAACTATACTGTGAGAGTACGAGGTGAAGGTAAAACTGTTGTTGTTACTGTTGATTTGGATCGTCCCGTTCCTGAAAAATTCCTTGGTAAAGTTGGTTTTAACCTGGAACTTTTTCCCGGAGCACTTTTTGGGAAACCTTGGATTATGGATGATCAAACAGGAATTTTTCCACAACAACCCAATGGTCCAACTCAATACGAACCTACAAACCATAACCATCAAGGTAATTTCAATCCAAGCGGAAAAGCTTCAGTTAAGCAGTTAACCGGAAATGGGTTTAGTCCGATTATTGCCGATGATATTGTATCTGAGCCTTACGCTGTGGGTAAGCGATTTACGGCTCGGCCTGATGATCCGTACAACAAATTTACAATTGAATCAAAAACTAATGATCTGAAACTATATGATGGTCGTATGAACCACAACAACGGTTGGTTCGTGGTTCGCAGTGAAGTGCCTTCGGGTAGAACTAATAATGCAATTGAATGGGTTATTACACCCAATATAGTTAACGATTGGCTATACAAACCTGTTATACAAGTTTCGCAAATTGGTTATCACCCAAATCAGCCAAAAGAGGCAGTTATTGAATTGGATAACAGGGATACAAGTCGTCAACAAATTAAACTTTGCCAGATTACCGATAAAGGTGAGAAAGAGGTTATTGTTAAAAATGGGGATGAATGGGGAAAATTTTTAAGATATGATTATTTGAAATTTGATTTTTCAGAGATAAAAGAAGAAGGCTTGTACCAGGTGCGATACGGTGATTCTAAGTCCTCTGTTTTTCGTATTTCCCATAATGTTTATGATAGAGGTGTATGGCAGCCTGTTTTGGAATATTTTCTGCCCGTACAGATGTGCCACATGCGTATTAACGAAAAATACCGTGTATGGCACGGTCTCTGTCACATGGATGATGCCCGAATGGCGCCTGTTGATTTTAATCACATTGATGGATATGTACAAGGTAATTCAACGTTGACGAAATATAAGGCCGGGGATGTTGTTTCCGGCTTAAATATAGGTGGATGGCACGATGCAGGGGATTTCGATCTTCGCATTGAATCTCAAGCAGGTGAGACCTATATTCTTTCATTAGCGCATGAATCTTTTGATGTGGATTATGACGTTACAAGCATCAATCAAATTTCACGTATAACTGAAATACATCAACCGGACGGTAAGTCCGACATTTTGCAACAAATTGAAAATGGAGCATTAACAGTAGTGGCTGGATATCGGACTTTAGGAAGATTATATCGTGGAATTATTTGCAACGACCTTCGTCAATATGTGATGCTGGGTGATGCTGCTGCAATGACCGATAATGTTTCAGATAATGATGACGATCGATGGGTCTTCACTGAAAATAACCCCGGTCGAGAATTAACTACAGCAGCTCAAATGGCCGCTGCATCACGTGCATTAAAAGGTTTTAACGATACTTTAAGCATCCAGGCCTTGCAAGTTGCCCGTGAACTGTATGAGGTAACAGAAGCAACAAACCGTTCAAGGTCAGCTAAAGTTCATGCGGCTGCTGAATTATATCTCACAACAAATGAAGATAAATACAAAAATTATTTACTTCAAGAAACTGAATATATAATCCAAAACATCGGAAGTGTTGGTTGGTTTCTGGGACGTGCAGAAAAAAGAATCAATAATACTGAATTCACAAATGCAGTTAGAAATGCCCTGCTTCATTATCGCGATCAATTAGACAAACAAGGTGCGGAAACACCATACGGAGTTCCATATCGCCCAAATATTTGGGGTGCCGGTTGGGATATTCAGCGTTTTGGCTATAATCACTACTTTCTGCACACAGCCTATCCCGATATTTTCACTCCCAAATATGTATATAATGCATTGAATTTCATTCTCGGATGTCATCCCGGGTCTAACACAGCTTCGTTTGCATCAGGTATAGGAGCTGTATCGGCTACTGTGGGTTATGGCTTGAACCGTGCTGATTGGTCATATATCCCCGGTGGAGTTATATCCGGCACGGCACTGATCCGTCCCGACTTTCCTGAATTACTTGAATTCCCGTTCTTGTGGCAACAAGTTGAGTATGTAATGGGTGGTGGCTCATCACATTATATGTTTTTAGTTTTAGCTGCACAACAATTATTGTCAAAATAATGTCCAATTTTATAAAGGTATTTTTATTGCTGATCACACTACAATTACCTTTCTCAGGAATTGTAAAAGCTCAGGCCGGGAAAGAACAAAAATTAGCGTGCGAGGTTCTGACTGATTTACAGGAAAACATACTCCCTTTTTGGGTAAAACATGCATCTGATCCTTCCGGGGGATTTTATGGAACAATCCTAAACAACGGGGTCCCCCTTCCTCAATCCCCAAAAGGTGGAGTTCTGAATGCACGTATTTTGTGGACATTCTCAAGAGCTTATTATTATTTTAAGAATGAAGAGTACAAGGAGTTAGCAGACAGAGCACAGGAGTATTTTATTCAATATTTCATCGATAAAAAATATGCTGGTTCATTTTGGACAGTGAATGCAGATGGTTCTCCACAAAATACAGCTAAGCAAACCTATGGAATTGCATTTGCCATTTATGGTATGGCAGAGCACTTTAGAGCTACGGGGAATAAAGAGAGTTTGAAACAAGCTGTTTCTCTTTACAACACTTTAGAAAAATATGCTTTCGACTCTGTTAATGGTGGATATATTGAATCTTTTGAGAGAGATTGGATGAAACCGGAAAAGTATGGCTACGATGGTTCAGGTATTGCTCCAAAAACCATGAATACCCATTTACACGTACTTGAAGCCTATACTTTGCTCTACGAAGTGTGGCCTGATAAAGGCTTGAAAAAACAACTTCGCAACTTGATCTCTGTTTTTTTAAACAAGATTATTAATAAAGAAACCTGGCATCAAAGACTTTATTTAACCATGGATTGGGAGAATCTTGAACATATTGATTCTTACGGACATGATATTGAGTTATCCTGGTTACTTTTAGAAGCTGCGAAAGTATTAAAAGATGAAGTACTGATAGATGAAGTAAAAGTTGTTTCCTTAAATCTTGTTGATACTCAAATGACTGAAGGGTGGAACAAAGTAGGATTTTTGAACTACGAAAGAGTGAATGGGGAATTAGACAGTAAGTTGGAATGGTGGCCTCAGGCTGAATCGGTAATTGCTTTTTTCAATGCCTGGCAGATGACGGGGGATGAGAAATACCTTGACGCTTCTGTTAAAACATGGGATTGGATTAAAACTAACTTAATTGATAACGAAAATGGAGAATGGTTTGGAGGATTAGATTCAAACAATAAACCAAATACCCGACGTCCAAAAGCCGATCTCTGGAAATGCCCATATCATAACAGCAGGATGGGATTTGAGTTGTATATTAGGTCAGGTTATTATTCACAACGTTAAAAGAAATTCTAACTCAGCACCCTAAAACCGAAGAAAATGAAAATACTTACTGCCGAACAGATCAGAGAAATTGATGCGAAAACAATAGCATACGAAAATATTTCTTCGCTCGAACTAATGAAAAGAGCCTCGAAAGCTTTTTTCGATTGGTTTACGGCAAAATTTACCGATAAAAATATCTCGATTTCGATATTCTCCGGAACAGGAAACAATGGCGGTGACGGATTGGTGGTTGCGCGAATGCTTCACAAATCGGGTTACAGGGTCAAGGTTTTTATTGTGGAATACAGCCAGCATTATTCGGATGATTGTGCGCACAACGTTCGCCGTGCTAAAGTTGAAAATATCTTTATTCAAAAGATAACAACAAACAATGAAATTCCCGATCTGTCTGATTACGATATAATTATTGATGCTATTTTTGGAATCGGACTTAACCGTGAAGTAACCGGAATAAGCCGTGAAGTGATTGAAAAAATCAATGAAAGCGGTAAGAAAATTATCAGTGTTGATGTTCCGAGCGGATTATCAATGAGTTCCACGACAAATTTTGCCGTTCAAGCCACGGAAACAGTAACAATGCAAATACCGAAACTCGCTTTGTATCTACCTGATAACGAAAACTTTACCGGAAACGTTCATCTTGTGGATATCGGATTGAGTGAGAAGGCAATAAATGACACCGAAACTCCTTTTTACTTCGTAACAAAACAAGGTATTAAGAAATTAATAAAACCGCTTAGAAAGTTTGCGCATAAGGGCACACAAGGGCACAGTTTGATTATCGGCGGCAGCATTGGAAAGATCGGTTCGTTGTACCTGGCGTCAAAAGCGGCGCTTAAAACCGGATGTGGATTGGTAACCGCATTTGTTCCCAGATGTGGGACTTCGGTACTTCAATCCAATTTTCCCGAAGCAATGGTTATCGAAGATCGCAACAATACACACATTACGGAAATTGATTTTGATATACATCCGAACGCAATTGGGGTAGGGGTGGGATTAAGTGAATTGCCCGAAACACAAGATGCTTTTTACCGTTTTTTGAAGCAAAACAAGGTGCCCTTAGTTATCGATGCTGACGGATTAAATATTTTGTCGAAAAATAAGGAATGGTTGAGTATTTTACCTTCAAAAACTATCCTAACTCCGCATCCAAAGGAGCTTTTAAGGTTAATTGGTGAATGGAGCGAAGATTGTAATAAAATAGATAAAGTCAGGCTATTCGCAAAAAAACACGACTTAATAGTCGTTGTAAAAGGAGCGAATTCACTGATTATCGATTCGGAAAATGTGTATGTAAATAGTACCGGAACTCCGGCGTTGGCTACCGCCGGAAGTGGGGATGTTTTAACCGGAATCATCACCAGTTTGCTTGCGCAAGGATACGAACCGCTGAAAGCTGCCAAAATCGGTGTTTTTATTCACGGATTGACAGCAAACCTGACAACAACGAAAATTCATGCCCGAAGTTTTACGGCTTCGGACATTATCGCAAATATAGGGAACGCTTATTTCGAAATCGAAAAGTAATTATTGTATGCCGGCAAGAAGCTTTTGGGCATAATCGCCTATAAACGGCAACGGCTTCGTATCACCGTTTGCAGCCCTGATTATTCCCATTATGGTCAATATCAGCAGGCCAATGGAAATAATGCCGAAAAGCAGTCCCAAGACCGTTGCAGAAGGACTTTTCGCCAAGGAACGGCTTAGCAGCGACAATATCAGGAAAATAATCATGATTAGCCCCGATTGTCTCAAGTGAAAAGCGCCAAAATTTGTTTTCTTGTTGTTGTGCAGGATAAATGCAATGATCCATCCAATCCAGGTAAGATAGCTCACGATAGCTACCATTTTTCCGCTGTCCGAAGATTGAGTTTGCTCTGTTGACATAATTAATTGGGATTTAGTATTAGTCTAAACAAAATATTCAACATATAGTTTTCAGTTATTCAAGCTTTTAACACATTTCATAATATTTGCGAGTATTCAATAAATTTATTCTCCACATATTTGGTAATTTCGTAAAAATAATGTACTTTTGCACCTCAATTCGCTAATAGGCTCAACAAGTAGTGGCACAACGCAACTCGCCTCAGGCATATAACGTAAAAGTTATTTAATATGTACGTAATTGTAGATATTCAAGGTCAGCAGTTTAAAGTGCAGCAAGACCAAAAATTATTTGTCCACAGAATCAATGCCGATCAGGGCAGTGAAGTGGAATTTGAAAAAGTGATGCTCATCGATAACGACGGTGATGTGCAAGTGGGTGCTCCCGTAATTGATGGAGCTAAAGTGGTAGTAGAAGTTCTTTCACACGTAAAAGGAGACAAAGTTCTCGTTTTCAAGAAGAAAAGAAGAAAAGGTTACAGAAAATTGAACGGTCACCGTCAACAGTTTTCTGAAGTAAGAGTTAAAGAAATTATTGCTTAATCAGTTTAAAATCAGAATAAAATGGCACATAAGAAAGGTGTAGGAAGTTCGAAGAACGGTCGCGAATCGGAAAGTAAACGATTGGGCGTTAAAATATTCGGTGGAGAAGCTACAAAAGCCGGCAACATTTTGGTTCGCCAGCGCGGTACAGTTCATCACCCGGGAGAAAACGTAGGTATTGGTAAAGATCACACGCTTTTCGCGTTGATCGACGGCGTTGTGGTTTTCCGCAAACGTCACAACAACCGTTCGTTTGTATCGGTTCTTCCAAAAGTAGAAGCAGAAGCGTAACAGACTTTTCTGCTTGAAGAAAAGGGACATTTGATCCATAAAAATAATAATTTTTTAGTTGATAGGAACAACCTGCTATTTCGATAGACAGGTTGTTTTTTTATCCCGTCCGGACGCTTTAGGTGGCCTGACGGATTCAGTTTTCGCACAATGAAACTCACCCAACAACAAGAAGATTTTATTCGTCAGCACGAGGATAACGATATTCGGGAACTGGCATTGAAACTCGATAAGGATAAATATCGGGAACTGGATGTTGATTTGTTGTTGAAGCAAATTTCGGGGCGAAAAACGGCTAAAGACAAGCTCCCAAGCTGGTACAATCACGACGAAATTATCTATCCCGTTCATTTATCGATAGAGCAAGCATCTTCCGAAGCTACCGCCAACTATAAAGCCTCACTTATTCCTGACGGAAACAGCACTTTCGCGGATTTAACCGGTGGGATGGGGGTGGACTTCGCTTTTCTGTCGCAACGTTTTGCACAATCCGTTTATGTGGAGCAGAATCGGGAGCTTTGCGAAACAGCCGGACATAATTTTGAAGTGTTGGGATTACAAAACGTTGCGACAGAAAACTCGACAAGTGAAGCTTACCTGGAAAAAATGCTTGCGGTGGATGTAATTTATCTGGATCCGTCACGCAGGTACGATACAGGAAAAAAGGTTGTTAGGATAGAAGATTGTTCGCCCGATGTGACGAAAATTCAGGATTTGTTGCTTGCAAAAGCAAAAATAGTTCTAATAAAATTTTCACCGATGCTCGATATTTCCTTAGCGATAAAAAGCCTGAAAAACGTAAGTGAAATACATGTGGTTTCGGTAGAAAACGAATGCAAAGAACTATTGTTTTTACTTTCTTCAGAAAAAGATCGAACAAGATATATTGCTGTAAATCTGAATAAAAATGGTAAAATTGAAAAGTTTTACTTCACTCATGAAGAAGAACAAAATGCTGAGATTTCTTTTGCCGGCACCATCGGAAAATACCTGTACGAACCCAATGCTTCCATCTTAAAAGCAGGAGGTTTTAAGAGCGTAGCTCAACAATTTGACATCCAAAAACTACATGTAAACAGTCATCTTTACACCTCTGATAGGCTGATTTCAAATTTCCCCGGACGTGTATTTGAAGTTACAACTTGGTTTATACCGAATAAGAAAAACATAAAATCCTTCGTTTCCGAAACAAAAAAAGCGAACATATCCGTTCGTAATTTTCCTATGTCCGTCGCCGAAATCCGTCAGAAAACCGGAATAAAAGAGGGCGGGGACGTATATTTTTTTGCTACAACTGTTGGTAATGGAACGAAAGTTTGGGTGGTGGGAGAGAAAGGATTTACTTGTTGTTGATTGTATTATGATTTATACGAATTTTCCCATTCTTTTTTCGAAATAGGATAGAGTTCTTCTTCTTTC
>DCEG01000068.1 GCA_002316835.1 Bacteroidales bacterium UBA1035
TTTTGCGGGTAACAAAGCGTCCTCTGCCTACCACCACCTCTTCGTATATCCGTTGAGCGCATTGATCGATCAATTTGTCCGAATCAATTTTTACGGAGTACGTCGTTTTGTATTTTATCCGATCCCACAGATTTTTGAAATCTTCGTTGTGGATAAAGAACTCTTTCTTGAACGTTACCCGACGCACATCATCCCGGTTTTTAATATTCATAAAGTTTCCGCTGATACGCTTCAAGACTTTCAGAATCGGCATTTTGATATAGTCAAACTCTTGGGGAATAGCTACCCGGTTATCACGCAAGTCTATTTTCAGTTTTTCCTGCACTTTAGCGGCAACCTCTTTGGTCTTCTTATTAACCACTTCTTCTCTGACATAGCCTTTCTCCACGAAATAGTCGTAAAGTCGAACCGATTTTTCTTCGTTCAGATACATCGCTTTGTCCTGATCCGCACCTACTTCAATACGGGCGAAAGAATGTTTATGCAGGTAACCGAACTTAATTCCGGTATCTTCCTCTATTTCATTCTGCAACGCTTTGGCGAACTCTTCATAGCTTTCGTTTGCCATAATAGTGAGTGTATTTATATCAAAACCTTTTACCCGTTCGCCGTCCTGATTGACACACAGGCGAAGTCCACGCCCAATCTCTTGCCGTTTCTTTATCTCTTTGGTTGTTTCGTTAAGCGTACAGATTTGGAACACATTCGGATTGTCCCAACCCTCACGCAAGGCGGAGTGGGAGAAAATAAAGCGGAGTGGCGTTTCGAAGCTCAGCAGTCGTTCCTTATCGCGCATAATCAGATTGAACGCATCATCGTCTTTAGCCGTTTTCCCGGAGGTGTCTACAAAAACTTCAAATTTATCTTTATTGTTCGAGGCTTTCCCTTTCTTATCCACCGAGAAATATCCATCGTGAATTTGGCTTACCTCCACGTCCCGGTCTTTCAGCTCCTTGAATAAGGAGCGATATTTCGCTTTCTGTATCAAACTGTTGTATTCCTCTTCGAAGATGCGGGCATACTTGCCGTTTTGGCGGTTTCCCTCCGTATCGTACTCCCGGTAGTTTGCCACCTTGTCGATAAAGAACAGGCTTAGCACTTTTATTCCTTGCGGATTGAGTGCTATTTCTTTGTCAAGATGCGCCTCGATGGTCATGCGAATTTGCTCTCGCTTCAGCAGGTCGTCACTCAAACTCCCTGAGACAACGCCCTGTTCTATAATCTGATCATTGCTTGTAAACGACATATTCCAGCGTTCGTTGTCGTACCAAATATCTTCCACAATATACCCTTCGTATTGGTCACGTTTGGTAATATCAAATAGATCCTGACCTTGTTTTACCCACGCTTTCTTGCGGTCAACTTTTCCTTTGTTTTGAAAGTCCAACTCCACCTGCGCTCTAATACCGGCTTTGTTGTCCACTTTTATCAGGTCGATATACGCATCGTTTTGGAAGCCTTCCACAGAAGCGGTAGCCACTTCAATCTGTTTCACCAATTTCAGCTCGTAAGCATCCACCGAATCGAGCTTATACATCATGTTGTAGTGCGTGCGGTGTGTGGCAGAATAACGCAAACAGCAGAGCGGATTGAGCGCAGCGATAGCTTCTTTCGCTTTGTCGGTATTATCCACACTTTGCGGTTCGTCGATAATCACTATCGGATTCGTTTCTTTAATCAGGTCGATGGGTTTGTAGCCCAACTTATCGTTGTAACGGTGGATAATGTTGGACTTACTATTTTCGTCTCCACTTTCAAAACTTTTGCGAAAGGCATCGATGTTGATCACCATAATCTGAATGGTGTCGCCTGTGGCAAACGAGCGTACTTGCTCCAATTTGGCGGCATCATACACAAAATAATCGTACACCACATTCTCATATTCGCCTTTGAAGTGTTCCTTGGTGATTTGTAAGGATTTGTATGTACCCTCTTTGATGGCGATGCTCGGCACTACAATGATAAACTTGGTAAAACCGTAACGCTTATTGAGTTCAAAGATCGTTTTCAGATAGACATAGGTTTTACCTGTACCGGTCTCCATCTCTACCGAGAAGTTCATTCCCTCTTTCTTGAAACTCTCGGTGGTTGATTGTGGCACGCCGTTACGCAATTGGATGCGCTGCATATTGGCAAGCATATCCTCCTCGATCATCTTTATGGAGTTGCCGATACCGATGGTGGCACGTTGAAATAGCAAACTTTCTTCGCCCTTGATGGGCGTGATAGAGAAATTGCTTTGGAAAATCTCTTCACCTTCAAAGATGTCACAGATACTATTTACTGCGTCGTCCTGATATTCGAGGTGACTCTCGAATTTTAATGTCATATTTTTAGCCATACTGCGTCCTCTTTTTAAACGGTTGCCACATTCGTAATACCGTGCTGTTTCAGGATCAGCAGCGTATTGGTTTTCACTTCGTCCGAACCATTAAATCCGGCTTCTTTGAATACCACTCGGCAATTGGCATCCACGCCTTCGGGACTTACCTCTTTGTATAGTTTGCCGATACCTTCGGCAACAGCCGTGGATAGGCTGTCTGCCAAGCAGACAATCAACGAGCCGGCTCCCATTTCGTACACGGTTTTTCCATCTATGGTGTGACGATTAATCTTTTCGGTCAACTCTATGCCGTACTTAATCAATATCTCATAGAGCAGATCGTCTTCACTCCGGTCGGTTTTGATATTGAACAGGGAGTTATTAAGCGCTGTTTCTAAATTGTCGGGATCGCTATCCCATGCATTGATGTTGGAACTGTCGAGTTTGAATACTTTGAAGCCAATATCTAACTTCTTCGCTTCTTCCGCAAAGAGTCCACCCTCCTTTTTAGCTTTCGCTTTTTGTTCTTCAACTATCTTTTTCCCTGCACGGCGGATACGCTCTTTGGCTATTTCGGGAATGGTAGTATAGCCTGCTTTGCGGGCTTCGCTACCTTCGGGAGTTTGCTCGGGAAGCTGCACCATAATATATTTGCGGTTGCCGTCGTCTTCTGCATTGAGTTGCATTACGGCGTGGGCGGTGGTGGCGGAGCCGGAGAAGAAGTCGAGAATGAGGGAGTCTTTATTTGAATATAATTCAAGACATCTTTGGATTAAACCGACAGGCTTAGGGTAATCAAAATAGTCGTTTCCATCAAATAGTTTCTTTAAATTTTGAGCAGCTTCTTGGGAATGTCCGACTTCTGAATACTTCCATATCGTCATTGGTGTTACACCTGCTTTTACTTCCGTTAAAAACTTTTTAACTCGTGGTGTATTTGAGCCTTCTATACCGAACCATATTCTATTATCGTCTAGCATTTCTTTATATCTGTCTTTAGTAAAAAGCCAGCATCTGCCACTTGTTGGCTTTATGATATTTCCTGAAGGAGTAGTTATTTCATATACCTTTTCTGTGACAACAGGACCAACAGTCATATCAGAAGACATCCAAACTCCTCGTGGATCATTATCAGGATTAGCATATCGACTGTCTGATTTATCATTACGCTTTAATCCATTACAGAATAAAATATTGAGTTGTTTTGTATAGCAAAGTATATAATCGTGTGATTCTGAGAAATGCTTTTTTAGATTGACTGGAGCAAAAGCTCTCTCCCATATCACTTGAGAAAGGAAATTCTCCTCCCCAAACACCTCATCACAAATCTTCCTTAGGTTCGCCACCTCATTATCATCAATACTAATAAAGATCACCCCATCCTCTGTCAATAGGTTGCGTGCTAACTTCAACCGCGGATACATCATATTCAGCCAATTGGAGTGGTAGCGTCCATCGCTTTCGGTGTTGGTAGATAGTTTCTTGTCCTGCCCGGTTTGCTCTAA
>DCEG01000023.1 GCA_002316835.1 Bacteroidales bacterium UBA1035
TCTTGGAGTTTTCGCCTATTTACTATCGAAAAGGAAGGGGAAAGATGAGATTGTTGAACAAAGATTACGTCAAAACACGTTGAAAATTGCCGACGAAATAGTTTCGAAATCCGGTAAAGATCTTTACCGTCGCCCGTTCGAAAGATATTATTGGGGATGCAACGGTACGTTGGCACGTTTAACCGTAAATTTATTCGTTGCCGATAAACTGAATCCGGACAAAAAATATAAAAACACTGCCTACGATACAGTGGCACACATATTCGGTAGAAATTATTATAATCGTTCTTTTGTAACCGGATTGGGTTTGAACCCACCAATGAATCCACACGATCGCCGTTCCGGTGCCGACAATATTATTGATCCCTGGCCCGGATATTTGGTTGGAGGTGGACATTCTGCCATTGACTGGATAGACGAAGAAGGGAGTTATTCACACAACGAAGTTGCCATTAACTGGCAGGCGCCGTTGGTATTTGCGTTGGCTTGGTTACTGAATTAAGATGATTTTTTGAGCGTATTAGTTAATTATCCTGAAATAACCGCAGGATAATTTCCGTTTTTTTTTAATGTAAAACAATATAAGTAGTAAATACAATAAGGGCGTATTTATATGTGTACTTTATACTTAGCCTAAATTATTGATATTAATGTTTTAAAACATACATGAAATAATAATTTATTAGAAATAATCTGCTTAAATTTGTATTGTCATTAAGAATATGTCATGGGAAATAATGCGCATACTTATAATCCGTTCGTTTCGGTTGATTGTGTTGTCTTTGGATTCGATGGAGAAAGGCTTAAAATATTACTTATCGAACGTACGATAGACGAGCAAAACTTTAGCGACAAAAAGTTGCCGGGTAGTATTATTTTTGATGAAGAGGACTTGAATGAAGCTGCTACGCGTATCTTGAATGAATTGACGGGATTGAAAAATATTTATCTTAGTCAATTTCACAGTTTTGGTAATCCAAACAGAACGAAAAATTTACGTGATAGAAACTGGTTGGAAAGACTTACAAAGATGAAAATCGGTAGAGTCGTAACCGTTGGATACGTGGCATTGATAAAAATCAGCAGAAAGATAATTTTTCAATCCGAGAATACCGCCGCTAACTGGTATGATATAAACTCTTTGAAATTTTTTGAGTTAGCTTTTGACCACAACGAAATTGCTGATTTTGCTCTGGAGCATATTCGCAACAAGGTAAAACTTGAACCGTCTATGTTGTTTGAGTTATTGCCCCAAAAATTTACTATGACTCAACTTCGTAATCTCTACGATACAATAATGGGAGTGACCTCAGACGTCAGGAATTTTAAGAAAAAAATGTTACAAATGGAGGGTCTGGAGCAATTGGATGAGGTGCAGAAAGATGTCCCCTACAGAGCTCCGAGACTTTACAGATTCGACAAAAGGATGCATAGAAAAAATAAGTGAAATATTTAAAATCAAAAAATATGCAACGTGTCTCTTATATAGCTTTCACACTTTTCTTCTTGGTCTTTGCCAACTGCGCACCAACAACGTATCAAAGGACTAAAGATGGGATAGTTGTCCACATTAAACAAAAAAACGATACCCCTGCACACAAAATAAAACTACAGGTAATTGATGATAAAATCATACGTGTGGTTGCTACAGCCGATAAAAATTTCTCTTCCGAAAAGAGTTTGATAATCACTCCCGGGTTGTCATTATCTGAAAAGTTTAATGTGGTAGATGATGGTACGTTCATAATTTTATCCACCGATTCAATCGATGTGAGCGTGAGCAAAAAAGACGGTGAAATAGCCTTTCTAAATAAAGATGGCAGCCTTATTCTTCAAGAAAACAGTGGGGGAGGAAAATCGTTTTTGCCCATTGAAGTGGAAGGGACAAAAGGTTATACCCTGCGTCAGATATTTGAATCACCCGATGACGAAGCTTTTTACGGCCTGGGGCAACATCAGGCCGATGATTTCAATTACAAGGGTAAGAACGAATCACTATATCAATACAATACCAAAGTTTCTGTGCCTTTCGTGGTGTCAAATAAGAATTATGGGATTTTGTGGGACAATTATTCGCTGAGTAAGTTTGGCGATGCGCGTGATTATCGACAACTGGATCAGTTTAAACTTTATGATGCTGAGGGCAAAGAAGGTGGATTGACTGCCACTTACACGAGAAAAGATAATCCGGCGGAGAAGATTGTGAGGACAGAATCGGTATTAAACTACGAGTTTTTATCCGACATCAAGAATTTGCCTGAAGGTTTCGATATAAATAATTCAACAGTCGTTTGGAAGGGTGAAATTGAATCACCGGAGAGTGGTACGTATAATTTCTATCTTCACTATGCAGGATATGTGAGAGTTTTTTTCAACAATGAGCTTGTGGTTAAGGAGCGCTGGCGTACAGCATGGAACCCGAATTATTATAAATTCATGGTTGACCTGAATGCCGGAGAAAAAACTCCGTTACGTGTGGAGTGGGAACCAGATGGAGGTACATCGCACATCGCACTGAAAGCGTTGAGTCCAGTTCCGGCGGAAGAACAAAATAAGCTGTCGCTTTGGAGTGAGATGGGAAATGAAATTGATTATTACTTCGTGGCTGGTTCAACTATGGATGATGTCATAAGCGGATACAGAACCCTAACCGGAAAATCGCAGGTGATGCCCAAATGGGCGATGGGCTTCTGGCAAAGCCGTGAACGTTATAAAACACAGCATGAATTGCTGGAAAATCTGACCGAATTTCGAAAACGTCAAATCTCTATCGACAATATCGTGCAAGACTGGTCGTACTGGCCGGTGGATGCCTGGGGAAGCCACGATTTCGACCCGGAGCGATTTCCTGATCCCAAAGGATTAGTTGATTCGGTTCATGCGATGAACGCAAAAATTATGATTTCGGTGTGGCCTAAATTCTATATTACCACCGAACATTACAAAGAGTTCGACCGCAACGGATGGATGTATCAACAAGCGGTGAAAGACAGCATTCGCGACTGGATTTACCCTGGCTACATCGGCTCGTTCTACGACGCTTACGCCGAAGGCGCTCAAAAACTTTTCTGGAAGCAGATGGAAGATAAACTCTATCCATTCGGGTTCGATGCCTGGTGGATGGATGCTTCCGAACCAAACGTACGTGACAACACCGATATGGATTACCGTAAGGCGCTGTGTGGCCCAACCGCTCTCGGTCCGTCCACCAAATATTTTAACGCCTATTCACTCGAAAACGCAAAAGCCATTTATCAGGGGCAGCGCGGTGTTAACCCCGATAAGCGCGTGTTCTTGCTCACCCGTTCGGGTTTCGCCGGAATTCAACGTTATTCCACAGCCGTGTGGAGCGGAGACATTGGTACACGATGGGAAGATATGAAAGCGCAAATCTCGGCCGGACTGAATTTTGCTATGAGCGGAATCCCATACTGGACAATGGATATCGGTGGCTTCTGTGTGGAAAGGCGTTACGAAAACGCCCAACGTCTTTTTGATGCAACCGGACAAGAAAATGAAGATCTGAAAGAATGGCGCGAATTGAATGCTCGCTGGTACCAGTTTGGAGCATTTGTGCCACTGTATCGTGCACACGGCCAGTTTCCGTTCCGCGAACCGTATAACATCGCGCCCGAAAGTCATCCTGCATATCGGACTATCCTGTATTACAATAAATTGCGCTATCGCCTGATGCCCTATATCTATTCGCTCGCCGGAATGACGTATTTCAACGATTACACCATCATGCGCGCATTAGTGATGGATTTCGGCAAAGACACAAATGTAAACAATATCGGCGATCAGTATATGTTCGGAAACTCGTTGATGGTGTGTCCGGTTTACGAGTACAAGGCGATGAATCGTGAAGTTTATTTCCCGAAAACATCAGGCTGGTACGATTTCTACACCGGGAAATTCATCGTCGGGGGGCAAACCCTGCAAGTCGATGCACCTTATTCCCGGATCCCGCTCTATGTCCCCGAAGGGGCTATCATTCCTTTCGGCCCGGAAATACAATATGTTGATGAAAAACAACCCGAGAAAATTACACTCTATGTGTATGGCGGTAAAAATGGTGCGTTCACTCTTTATGAAGATGAGGGTGTAAATTACAATTACGAGAAAGGCGAGTTTTCAACCATCGATTTCTCGTACGATGATGAAAGTCGCACATTAACTATAGATAAGCGTAGCGGTTCTTTTGCCGGAATGTTGCAAAATCGCACATTCAATATCGTGTATGTAAATAATGATTCGGTAAGAGAATTTAATCCTGATACAACGGGTGTTGTTGTTACTTATTCGGGAGCAAAAAAGGAAGTGAAGTTATAGGAATAAGGTTAATAGTTATTAGAGAAGAATAAATATATCTTTTGAGAATCTGAATAAGCTGATCATCTTTCCTGTGGAGAGAGATTGGCAGAAAGCTACAAAGGTGACGATCCGCCAATTGGCGAGGGAGTTCAAATTCATAATCCTGATTAAAATGAAAGGTTTTAATATTTTTCTTTTTTCATTTTCGTTTTTACTGATGATTTCGGTTTCCTGTAAATCCGGATCGCCGAGAATTACAAGCAATTTCAATGAAGGCTGGACTTTCCACCTGGGCGATATTGCTAATGCGGAATCTGTCGATTACGATAATTCCGATTGGCGCAACCTGACATTACCTCACGATTGGGCTATCGAAGGTGATTTCAGTGCTGATAATCCTTCCGGCGCCGGAGGCGGGGCTTTGCCCGGTGGGATCGGTTGGTATCGCAAAACTTTCAGTGTGGACAGATCGATGCATGGCAAAAAGATTTTCATCGATTTCGACGGTGTATACATGAATTCCGATGTGTGGATAAACGGGAATCATCTTGGAAACCGGCCCTATGGTTACATTTCTTTTAGATACGATTTAACACCGTTCATCAATTTTGGTGGTGAAAACGTTATCGCCGTTCGAGTGGACAATAGTGAGCAACCCAATTCGCGTTGGTATTCCGGTTGCGGTATTTATCGAAACGTATGGCTCACAACGGTTGATCCGGTTTACGTGGATCTGTGGGGTGCTTATGTAACAACGCCCGAAGTTAATGTAGAAAACGCAAAAGTTCTAGTTAGAACGACTGTCAGGAATGAAATGCCGGACAATAAAGATGTCAAAGTAATTAACAGTATTCTCGATCACTCGGGAAAAGAGATAGCTTCAAGTTCATCTGATGTTCTAATCACAGCCGGTTCATTAAGTGTGACAGAACAAAATATCGATTTAAAGAATCCTGTTTTATGGAATATCGAAGATCCTTACCTCTACAAAGTTGTCACAAAGGTTTTTGTCGGTAAAGCTCAAACCGATGAATACACGACTCCTTTGGGAGTGAGGTATTTCTCTTTTGATGCCGAAAAAGGATTCTTTCTAAACGGTCTGCAAACAAAAATCAAAGGAGTGTGCATGCACCACGACTTGGGGTGTTTGGGTGCTGCAGTGAATAAGCGGGCTATCGAACGTCAGTTGGAGATTATGAAAGCGATGGGTGTGAACGGTATCCGGACATCTCACAATCCGCCTGCACCCGAACTGCTGGACCTTTGTGATGAAATGGGCTTTATCGTAATGGACGAAACTTTCGATATGTGGAGGAAGAAGAAAACGGCACACGATTATTCGCGTTATTTTAGCGAATGGCACGAACGCGACCTTACAGATCATATCTTGCGCGATAGAAACCACCCGTCAATTTTTATGTGGAGTATAGGAAACGAAGTGCTGGAGCAATGGACTCACGCCGATGCAGATACGTTGGATATTCAACAAGCTAACTTACTGCTTAACCTGAAACGCGATACTGCCACTCTCGTCGCAGGTGATTCTATGAGTGTAAATTCGTTACTGACTAAAAAACTGGCAGACATGGTAAGAGCGCTCGATCCAACACGCCCGATAACAGCCGGAAACAACGAACCCAACCCTTACAATCATCTTTTTCGTTCCAATGCCTTGGATATTATTGGGTTCAATTATCATTTAGCTGATTTCGATAATGTGAAAGCTAATTTCCCGGGAAAACCATTTATTGCGGCAGAAACAACTTCAGCGCTTGCAACGCGGGGATATTACCGTATGCCCGGTGATTCCATGTTTATTTGGCCCAATCGTTGGGATATTCCGTTTTTCGATGCAACTTACTCCTGTTCGTCTTACGATAATTGCCATGTACCTTGGGGTTCAACACATGAAGAAACATGGAGAAAAGTCAAGGAAAACGAGTTTGTTAGCGGGATGTATATCTGGACCGGCTTCGACTATATCGGTGAGCCGACGCCTTTCTGGTTCCCGGCACGAAGTTCGTATTTCGGTATTGTGGATTTGGCCGGTTTTCCGAAGGATGCATATTATATGTATCAATCGGAATGGACCGACAAAGATATGCTTCACGTCTTCCCTCACTGGAACTGGAGCAAAGGGGAAACGGTAGATGTTTGGGCGTATTACAACAATGCTGATGAGGCAGAGCTCTTCTTAAATGGTGTTTCTCATGGTACTCGCTCAAAGTCGAATGCATTTCATGTTTCATGGAGACTTACGTACGAACCTGGAACAATAAAAGTTGTTACACGTAAAGATGGAAAAGAGGTTCTTTCACAAGAAGTAAAAACTGCAGGCGAACCTTACCAAATTAAGCTTACACCAGACAGAACCGAAATTCAGGCTGATGGTTCCGATTTAAGTTTTGTTGCTGTTGAAATATTGGACAAAGATGGGAACCTATGTCCTAATGCTGATAATTTGATCCATTTTGAGATTTCAGATAATGGTAAAATTGCCGGAGTCGATAATGGAAACCCAGCCAGTATGGAACGTTTCAAGAATAATGAACGAAAAGCATTTTACGGGAAATGTCTTGTGGTGGTAGGCAATAATAGTAAGAACGGAAAAATTCAATTAAAAGCAATATCCGATAAGCTGCAGTTTGCTTCTCTATCCATATCTGTGAAATAAATCATTCATATTATTAATATTTAAATTATGAAGTTTCTGAAACTTTTATTTTTTGTGCCTGTTTTACTTGCTTTCTCATGTAAAGAGACACCGGCTTATTTAAATACGAAACTTTCTTTTGATGAAAGAGCAGATAACCTTGTATCGCTGCTGACACTGGAAGAAAAAGTCAATTTGATGCGGTATGATTCGCCGGCAATTGACCGTTTAGGAATTCCGGCACACAATTGGTGGAATGAGTGTTTACATGGCGTAGGTCGATCTGGCTTGGCAACGGTCTTCCCGCAAGCCATCGGTATGGCAGCCATGTGGGATAGTCAGCAAATGTTTGATATCGCCACGGTCATTTCCGATGAAGCACGTGCTAAACATCATAGTTATGCTTCTCAGGGTAAACGTGGAATTTATCAGGGACTTACTTTTTGGACACCAAACATCAATATTTTCCGCGATCCGCGATGGGGCAGAGGTATGGAAACATACGGCGAAGACCCGTACCTGACTGCGGAAATTGCTATTCCATTCATCAAAGGGTTGCAAGGTGATGATCCTAAATACCTGAAGCTGGTAGCAACCGCCAAGCATTTTGCAGTACACAGTGGCCCGGAATCTACCCGGCATTCGTTTGATGTATATCCTTCGGATTATGATTTGGCCGAAACGTACCTGCCTCATTTTAAACGAACGGTTCAGGAAGCAGGCGTTTATTCTGTAATGTGTGCTTACAACCGTTTAAGAGGTGAACCGTGTTGCGGTGATAAATACCTGGAAGATCTGTTAAGAAATAAATGGGGATTTGAGGGGTATATTGTTTCAGATTGCGGTGCCATCAGTGATTTCTATAGAGAAAACGCACATCATGTTGTTAACACTCCCGCTGAAGCATCTGCAAAAGCTGTTCAGGCAGGAACCGATCTGAACTGCGGTGATACGTATGCTAAAGGACTGATTGAGGCTGTGAAAAAGAATTTAATTACGGAAGCTGAACTGGATGTCTCAGTTAAAAGACTCTTGCTGGCAAGATTAAAACTTGGAATGTTCGATCCTGACGATGAGGTGAAATATGCACAGATTTCCATTGATGTAGTTGATAGCGAAAGTCATAGGTTGCTTGCGTTGCAATCAGCTCGGAAATCAATGGTGCTGTTGAAAAATCAGGGAAATTTGCTTCCATTTAGTAAAGATGTTAAGAAGGTTGCTGTTATCGGACCAAATGCAGATGACAGTGAGGTTCTGCTGGGCAATTATAACGGTTATCCTTCAAAAGAAATAACGCCCTTGAAAGGGATTATTGAAAAACTACCGAATGCAGAGGTTACTTTTGCTCAAGGATGTGCTGTGGCTGAAAAACTTCCGTATTTCACGGTTATTCCGGCTGATTATTTCTACATTGACAAATCACTTCAAGTGAAAGGGTTAATAGCCGAGTATTTCGATAACAACAAATTGGAAGGAGTAGCCAAACACACGCGTGTAGATAACAATATCGATTTTGTATGGTGGAATAAAGCTCCTTTCGAAGATATCAATCAGGCAGAATTCTCCATTCGCTGGAAAGGTGTTCTTGTTCCACCGGTGACAGGAGAATATGCTATCGGTGGTGAAGCTTTCACCGGATATAAATTATCGGTCGATGGTAAGGTTGTAACGCAAGGCAGAGATCAGCATCATGCCAGAAAAAGTTACGAATATTTACAGTTTGAAGGCGGAAAACCTTACGAAATAGAAGTTGAATATATTCAGAATAAAACAGAATATGCGCACGTTAAATTATTCTGGGACGTACCTAATGCAAACCTGAAACAGGAAGCTATAGACTTGGCCAACAATTCTGATCTGGTGGTTCTTTGTATGGGTTTAAGCCCGTTGTTGGAAGGCGAAGAAATGCGTGTAAAAGTAGAAGGGTTTGCAGGTGGAGATCGTCTCGATATCAAACTACCGGCTGTTCAAACAGAGTTGATGAAAGAGATTCAGAAACTCGGGAAACCCACTGTCCTGGTGTTGCTCAACGGCAGTGCATTGGCTTTTAACTGGGAATCGGATAACATCCCGGCTATTATCGAAGCCTGGTATCC
>DCEG01000006.1 GCA_002316835.1 Bacteroidales bacterium UBA1035
TCGTCGGTCATCGACAAAAGAACCTCCATTACTAAAACTATTAAACAATTTATTTTAAATTAGTTGAGTAATGTCATTCCGATAGGCAAATAATTTTTAGGATAACTCCTTCATCCGGGTTATAGGTACAAAGAAAAACAGAATTTATTTAAAAAACAAAAAAAAATTATTAAAAGGCAACCCTGAGGAATTTTTCCAGAACAATAAAACAATTCAAACAGCTGAAGACATGCAATATAAATAAGAACACCTGGTAATTAAAAATCTTCTTTAACTTAACAAAGTATCTTTCAGAAAATAACCCTACTTTTGTGCTTTAATTAACACGTATATCCAGATAAAATATGATGAGACCGGCTTTCCTGTCAATTTTACTCTCCCTGTGCGCATCAATTATTTTAGCTCAAAACGACGATGACAACGTACTTATAACCAATAAACAGAACAATTTCATTTTCGAGAATTCAAAAAACGGCATAATTGTAAAAGAAACCGCCGTAACAAATTTTGAAGCCTCCAAGATGAGTGAAACGGTTTCTTTTTTCGAGTTCTACAACAACGAGGTAGAAATCAACAGCATAAAAATAAAAGGCATAAAAAATGTGAAACCTGCTTACAAGCTTTACGTTTCCGATGATCTTTTCTATTCAGACGCAAAGGTTTGCCATTTCAAACTGCCCTTCGAATCCAAGGGAAAAACCGCACAAGTTGAATTACAGAAAACTATAAAAGATCCGCGTTATTTTACCTCTGTCTATCTTTCCGAGCCTCATTTTTTGAAACAAAAAACCGTAAACATCACTGTTCCCGAGTGGATGAACGTAGAAGTGCTTGAGAAAAATTTCGGAAACAATATCACTAAAAGCATCATCGAGGATCCAAAAACAAAAGCAAAAACTTATTCATACAGGATTGAAAACGAAAAAGCCGATGTTTTTGAGGAAGAAATGCAAGGACGAACTTATGTCTTTCCCCATTTGATGATTCTGATAAAATCCGCTTCACCGGAAGGCAACAAGATAACTTATTTCGAGAAATTGCAGGATCAATATAATTGGTACAAGGCTTTAGTGAACGAAGTAGACAACGATACTTCCATCATTCGCGACCGGGCCTCGCAACTAATTCAGAACTGCTCAACCGACCGGGAAAAGGTTGCAACTCTGTTTGCCTGGGTACAGGACAATATCCGGTACGTTGCTTTTGAAGACGGAATAGCCGGATTCAAACCCGATGCTGCCAAAGAAGTTCTGCGGAAAAAATACGGCGATTGTAAAGGTATGTCAAACCTCCTCAAAGAAATGCTGGTAACACAAGGTTACGATGCCAGGTTAGCTTGGTTAGGCACTCACCATATAGCTTACGACTACTCCACTCCATCTTTGGGAATTGACAACCATGTTATTTGCGCCTTATTTTTGGACAACGGGATCTATTACCTGGACCCAACTGTCAAATACATGCCTTTAGGAGAATATCCGGCGGCCATCCAAGGGCGTCAGACAATGATAGAGAACGGGGACGACTTCCTGTTGAAGGTAATTCCCGCATTTGAATCTAAATTGAATACAGACAGTCTTTTTTGCGACTATCGCATCGAAAACGGAATGCTTATCGGCGAAGGAAGCTATACGTATAAAGGTGAGTCCAAACAACTTCTCTTGTCGCTTTATCATGCCACACCTAAAGACAAGCTTAACATCACCCTAAAGGGATTTTTAGAAAAAGGGAATGTGCAGGATAAAGTTTCCGGGATCAAGATAGAAGGCACTGATTCACGTGCTAAAGAGACTAAAATAGCTTTCGGTATAGCAAACAAATCGTCCGTTCAACAAGCGAATGACGAATACTATATTGGATTGGATACAGATAAAGACTTTTCGAGAAACGTTATAGATACTGCAAAGCGAAAGCATGACCTGTTCTTCCCGTATAAGCAGCGAATTGTACAAAACATCGTTCTCAATATTCCCGATGATCATGTATTGGTACATCTGCCGGAGAGTCTTTCTCTTCACCGGGACGGATACAGAATTTCCCTGTCGTATACAAAAGAAAACTCAAAAATAGTTTACCGCAAAGAAATCACTTTCATGCAGCAATTGCTGAACAAAAATAATTTTGAACAATGGAACAGAGACCTGGCTGCTCTAAAAAAAGCCTATAGGGAACAAATCGTTCTAAAGAAAAAATAAAAACAGTAATAAAATGAGAACACAAATCTACACCTATCTGGCGGCCTGCTTGTTATTTGTATTCCAGAACGCAATGCAAATGCATGCCCAAGACTATGCAGGGTATGCCAACGAAGTACGAAAGAATGTATGGCAGTGGGATAATCCCGATTTCACCGCACGTGAGGTTCCTGTCAAATACAACAACGAATCCGCTGTTATTCTGGCTTTTCACAATGATATTCAAGCCAATGGCAAAAAGAAAATCCGTTTCGACGTAAATACGATCTTAAGTCTCAACAAGGAGCTTTACTATACAAATATTCATCGAATAATGATAAAGATCCAAGACGATAATGCATTAAATACGTATTCGGAAATCAATTTCAGGGAACAACAACGAGAAATGGGCTATCGCATTTCTAAAAAGATGAGAACAGTGGTCGGTGCAAGGATCATCAAGCCCGATGGTGACATAAGGGAAGTAAATGTGGATGAGGCCGTCAATATCACCGAAGGAAAACAAGACAACATCGAGTACAAAAAGCTTGCTATCCCAGAATTACAAAAAGGCGATATTTTGGATTATTTCATTCAAGATGAAATGCACATGGACGATGAAAACATTCCCGTACTGAATTTTCCATTTATACATCAATACCCGATGTTATCCTACAGCGTACATTGTGAAGTGGGTAAGAACCTAACCACTGAATATCGTTCCATAAACGGTGCTCCGGAATTCACTGTCTCCGAAAACGAAGAAAATTACATCCTCGATGTACGTCAGGAAGATATCAAGAAAGCTGGGAACTATATCTGGACTGAACCATTCCGACAATATCCCATTATACGTCTCTCCATTCTCCACAACGAATCATCAAACATGTATAAACCGGCTACCGCCCGGAAAAGGGGGCTGTATAAGGATCCCTCTCCGGAGGCGATGCTTATTGATGCGTTCATGTCGCTTAATGACCTGGGAATAACGACCAACGGCTTGTCAGCTGATATGGCAAAAGACATGAAGCGCTTCAGAAAAAATAATCCCAATGCCGACAAGAAAGAGATGACGGATTTCATTTACAACTCCTGGAAGTTCCATCTTCACAATGCTTCCTATCTCTCCTCCTATGCTGCATTGTATATACTAAATTCCTTCTTATTCGATCAGAAAATTGAAAGCAAGATGGGATTTACCACATCTCGGAATGGACCAAGGAAGGAAGACGTTATCAGGTTTTGGGAATTTGATCCTGTTGTAACAGCGAACAACAATACTCAGGTTTTCACCTACCCATCCTTTTTTACAGTTTCGGAGGAATACAATTATATGTATGAAGGAGAAGAAGCGACCCTTATGGAAACTAAAAAAGGGAGGCTTAAACCGTCAGGTAGTTCCTTTGAGAATATCACCATTCCTATAACTACACCCAAAGACAATTTATACGATGTTAAAACTTTGACAAGCTTTTCCGATGAAGACCCTTCACTTCTTATTATCAACAGGGAGATGCAGATAAAACGAAACGCAAAATTTCCTTATCAATACCTGATCCTGTTGTTCGAAGAAGTAGATAATGAGAAAAGGCAGGAACTCGGAATCACACGATCATTGGTTGAAGAAAGTGAAAAAGAGCGAAGAACTCGCAAATATGCTGAAGGTTATAAGGCTCAATTCGAGAAAGACAAAAAGGCACAAATTGACTCGTTGAAACAAGAGGTATCCCTATACCACGACATTCATCCAAAGGAAGTGTTGGATTTTTCGGTAACAAGCAGCGGAGCCACACAAAATAAAAAAGAGTTGGTGTATTCTGTAAAATACGTCATGGAAGGTTTTGTAAACCGTGCAGGAACAAACATAATTTTGGACGCAGGCAAACTTTTGGGTTCACAAGTAAAACCGGACGATGAAGATATAAACCGTGACAAAGGCACCTATACACCTTACCCGCGTGCATACGAGAACGAGATCCGGATAATCCTTCCTCCGGGTTACTCGATCGATAAAACAGACAACTTGAATAAAAATGTTGAAAACGATTGTGGACGTTTTGTATCAACCAGCTCCGTAAACGACTCCGTGCTTACCATTCATACATCGAAAGTGTATAAAAACAGTTACGAACCCTTGTCAAACTGGAAAAAACTACTCCAAATAATTGATGCTGCAAACGACTTCTACGGACAATCCATTGTCCTGAAAAAGTTGTAGTGACAATAACTTATTGAAGTCAGCCCGAGAGAGGAAGACAGTTTAATAAACGTACAGCAGGTTTTTTTCCCATCCGGTAAGGCAAATAGTTATCCTGTTATCCCCGTTTACCCGTAACGGCTTGAGATCGAAAGAAAAATCCCGGGAAACAGATGCCAGACAAAGTTCTTTGTTCGTAAATTTAACACGCACAAAACGCTGTACAGGATAAGATTCTGCAACAAGCCCCTTGTCTATTAACAGACCTGTCCAAGTAGAGCCGTCACAACCGCTCGCACCCACGGTGACCACAAGTAGATCGCCAACGATTCTTGCGTCAATGATTGTCTTATCATCGTCCGGCTTTTCATATAATTCCGGACTGATAATAGTTTCTGTATTTACCACCGGCGTGTATATCTTTTCATTATCACACGAAAACAAAGCCGTAAGAAAAAGGAATAATGTGAATATTTTCAGTATTTTCATTTTTATTTCAATCGATTAATCATTTCCACAAACTCTTTCCGGTAACCGTGAGGGTCGAAAGTCAGTGCAGACCCGGCCATTTCCCGAACCATTTCCATACTCAACGAACCTCTATATTCCGATTCACGCATCAGCAAACCAAATCCGGCAACGGCAATGGCAAAGCGGGTGCTTTCGGATGCCGAAGTGAACTCAACAGGCATTTCTTTGACATCCGTACTGAGTGACTGGCTTACATCGCTACCGAGCATCTTGTAACGGAAGTCGAATTTGGCATATTGTCCCTCAGTGTCGGTCTTTTTCAACACAACTTCGTATAACGCCGTAATGGTTTGGCCGGCACCGATTTCACCGGCATCCTTTTTGTCATCATCAAAATCTTCATTCTCGAGTTTCCTGTTCTCATAACCGATCAGGCGATACGAATCCACCTTATCGGGATTGAACGTAACCTGGACTTTGGAATCTTTGGCAACGGTATGGAATTTTGATTTTTCGTGTACAAAAACTTTCTGAATTTCCGATGCATTATCAATATACTCGTAATTTCCATTGCCGTTATTGGCAATCTGTTCCATCATGTGATCGTTCAAATTCCCCCCGCCGACGCCGAGCACAGTCAGGTAAATTCCGCTATCGCGTTTTTCTTCAATCAGCTTAACAAGTTCTTCAACAGAAGCGATTCCCACATTGAAATCTCCGTCGGTACCCAAAATTATCCTGTTATTTCCGCCTTTGATAAAATTCTCCTGCGCTATTTCATAAGCTGTTGTAATTCCAGCGGCGCCTGCCGTAGATCCTCCAGCGCCGAGTTTATCGACTGCATTTTTAATTTTTTTGACTTCAGTAGCCGGTGTAGACGGCAACAAAACTCCCACCTGTCCAGCGTACACCACAATAGCCACGTTATCTTCCGGTTCGAGTTCATCCACCAATTGCTTGAAGCCGGTTTTCAAAACGCCCAGTTTGTCGGGCGAATCCATGGAACCGGAAACATCGATAAGAAAAACGTAATTTGAACGGGGAAGTTCTCCAGCAGGAACTGTTTTTCCTTTAATTCCCAACCGCATAATATAGTGGTCAGTGTTCCACGGACAGGCTGATATTTCGGTACTTAGCGACACATTTTCATCCGGTACAGGTTCAGGATAGTCGTATGTAAAATAATTCACATACTCTTCCGTACGAACCGATGACTTAGGCGGACGTTGTCCCAGGTATACAAATCGGCGCATATTGGCGTATGAAGCCCCGTCTGCATCGATAGAAAAGGTAGATTGTGGAGATTCACTCACTTTTAAAAACGGATTCTCTTCGTATTCCCTATACTTTTCGTTGTATGGCATTCCTTCAAACATGGCTTCTCCATAAAATGAAGGATAATTATCGTGAGTTTGGCACGACACAAACAACATCATGATCATTGGAATTAATCTGAGGCTAGTTTTCATAAAATCAATTGTATAATTAAGAAACTATTTTGAATTTTTTCATGTCCTGTTTTGTGCCTATTTTTGGATGGATTTGGATGCGAAAAACAACGAAAAACAGCATGAAGAAATTAGAAATAAAGAGAACATTTTCGTTAAGCTAAATGAGAAAAACCAAACTTGTTTGGATTTTCTCATAGCGAGAAAATGCCTAATGAATATGAAATATAAAATTCAAAACAGTTTCTAAGTTTAAACGATAAGATTAGCTAAGTTTCTTAAACGCAACAGATTTCAACCTGCATTTTCCTGATGGTTTAGGTAAATGACCATTAATACCCGGAAAACTGACGGTTAAAACTCCTCTGTTTATTCTATAGATGGAATTTTAACTAAAACGTTGCGCTGAATATCAATCATCTCTGCATATTTACCTTTATTTAACAAAAAAGCGGAAAGATTTTAATCTTTCCGCTTCACAATTACCTAAAAACTTCTATTCGCTTAAAACCGGTTTATAATAACCCAGGTCTTCGATTCGGGATTTGGTAACGAAGTTATAATTCTTCACTACTTCAATTTGTCC
>DCEG01000062.1 GCA_002316835.1 Bacteroidales bacterium UBA1035
GTTTATTATCCAATTAATAAATACTTGTCAAAGGAAGAGTGGGGAGCTCTGCCAACCTCAAGAATTGTGTCGTTGGTTGAGATTAGAAAAGATTTGAACTATTACTTCAATGAAATTCTTGTTCAAAAAATCAATGAGTTAGTCAGAAACAACAACTTTTCCATCGAGCCATTCAACTATCTGTTAGGGAAATCAGATATTTTATCCGTTAACGATGCGTTTAATGCTAAGATTAAGGAATTGGAGAAAGTTGATAAAATATCAAATTCCATCATTTATCAGTGCGCCATAAATTGCTTAGAAACTTTTGCCGGAAAGAATCTCTCTTTTTCTCAAATAACACCCAAGTTCTTGAAAGATTATCAACAGGATATGGAGAAGAAAGAACTGCGTAGAAGTACCATTGGTATTTATATGCGATGTTTGCGTGCTATTATCAATAATGAGGGCGACCCTTATTTAACCGGAGCAAAGTATCCTTTCGGTAAAGGAAAATACATTGTTCCGACGGGTTCCGGAAGGGAAATGGCTTTGCAACTGCCCGATATTCATTTGCTTGAAGCTTATGAATGTGAAGATGTCGTAACCGAACAATGTCGCGATATGTGGTTATTCTCGTTCTATTGTAGTGGCGCAAACTTTAATGATATTTGCAAGTTTAAGTACAAAAATATTATGAACGGCGAAATCTATTTTATCCGGCAAAAAACGAAAAGTACTACACAAGACCAAAAGGATATTGTTGTGCCGATTTTAGAGCCGATGCAGAGGATTATTGATAAGCACGGAAACGATAATTCAAACAAAGAAAATTATATTTTTCCCTTTTTAAACGATACTAATACAGAGCAAGAACGATTTCTTAAAACTCAAAATCTGATTCGTTTGACGAACAAGAAAATCAAACTTATTGCAAAAAAGATTGGCTTGATGGACGGTATCAGCACCTACACGGCACGCCACTCTTATGCTACTATTTTGGCTAAACTAAGAGTACCGGAAAGTTTTATCGCAGAGCAATTGGGACACTCGAAACGCACGGTTACACAAAACTATTTTGACAGCTATACCAAAGAAGAGCGTTTGAGTTTCAATGGATTATTACTTAAATCCAATGCTGAAAAGTAAAAGACGGAGTTTGATGAAATGTCCAGTTTATTACATTAAAAACTGGACAAATTATCTATTTAAGTCAGGATTCATTTTTTTACAATAACAACAATTGTCAAGTAAATTGAGCAAAATACTTGACAAATAAAAAGGATTTACTATCTTTGCGTCATGAATTTGTCCACGCAAATACAAAAACAAATAGGGCTGTTTCCCGAAGGCAAAATATTCGGTTACACAGATTTGGATATTTCCAGAGAAGAATACCAGTCTGTTGCAAAGATATTGGAGCGTTTGCAAGGCAGGGGGGTAATCAAAAAAATGTCCAATGGAGTGTTTTACAAACCGGTACAGACCGCCTTTGGAGAACTGAAACCCGATTATAACGAGCAACTGCGTCCATTTTTGTTTGAAAACGGGAGGCGAATTGCCTATGTTACCGGAACTTATTTGTATAACCAATTGGGATTAACTACGCAACTGGCTGTTCGCGTGAAAATTGCATCTCGAAGCAAGCGCATAACCATAAGTAGAGGAGCATTAAAAGCCGATGCAGTAAAGAGTTACGCGGAAGTTACAGAAAGCAATTATACTGTTTTGGGATTTTTAGACGCTCTAAAAGATATTCGAAAAATACCGGACACAACCGTTCAAAATTCCGTGAAAATCCTATCCGCAAAAATCGCAGAAATGGATGAGAAAGAAATTGCCCGATTGATAAAATACGCTCTTTTATATCCGCCAAGAGTGCGTGCATTATTGGGAGCAATCCTTGATAATTTGGGCAAATCCGACAACATCACCGCCCCCTTGCTAAACAGCATAAACCCGTTAACAAAAATAGAATTAGGTTTAAGTAAATCAGATTTACCAACAGTCGAAAATTGGAATATTGTATGAAACTTCACACGGATAAAAAACTGTTTCGAGATGCCGTCAGTATCACCGCACAGCAAATGAACATCCCCACAATCTATGTTGAAAAAGATTATTGGGTTACATTCGCGTTAAAATCAATTTTTAGCGAAGAGATTGGAGCGGATACTATTTTCAAAGGTGGAACTTCCTTGGCTAAATGCTTTAAAATGATAAATCGATTTTCGGAAGATGTTGATTTAGTCGTTATTAGACGAGAAGGCGAAACCGACAATAAGCTGAAACATAAGCTGAAAGATGTTGAAAATGCCATAAATGGAACGCTTCCGGAAATTGAAATTCAAGGATTGACACACAAAGTGGGGATGAGTCGGAAAACAGCGCACAGTTACAGCAAAGAATTTACGGGCGCTTACGGGCAAGTGCGAGATGTAATAGTTTTAGAAGCCACTTGGCTTGGCTATTACGAGCCATTTACAAAGCAAAACATTAATTCTTTTGTGGGAGAAATGATGCACAGCGCCGGACAAGTGGAGTATGTTGAAAAGTACGAAATGCAACCGTTCACGGTTCAAGTTCTTGAGCCGATAAGAACCATCTGTGAGAAAATAATGAGTTTAGTGCGGTTTTCGTATGGCGATAGACCGATGGACGATTTGAGAAATAAAATCCGGCACACATACGATTTGCACCAACTTTTACAACTGAAAGAATTTTCAGATTTTCTACATTCGTCAGACTTTGAAACTATGTTGCTGAAAGTTGCCAACGATGATGTGAAAAGTTTTAGGAATAACAACCAATGGTTAGTTTATCATCCGATTCAATCGCTTATGTTCAATGATTTATACACTGTATGGTTGCAATTGGAAACCACTTATAACGGCAGTTTCAGAGATTTGGTTTACGGCGATTTTCCGAGTAGCGATGTTGTTTTGCAGACCCTGGAGAAAATTCGTGAAAGAATGAGTGTTATAAATTGGAATATAAAACCATAAAACAAAGAATTACATGCCCCGCCCCCGCAAAAAAACTTTTCCCCTCTCAGACCTAAAATGTTTTGACACCATTTTGTCAGAACTGCAATCCATGCCCGAGTTTGAAGATTTCGACATCGAGAACGCCATCCTCACCGTTAAACAGCGCAAACAACCCTATACCGCCAAGCCCGAAAATATTGAAACCGCCATCAAAAATTTGGAAAAACACATTGAAAAACACGGTACGGACAGATTTGAAGAGATGACCAAACAAGAAATGAGCGTCCTTTTGGGCATTTCACGTCCCACCTTAGACCGATGGATTGAAGCAGAAATTATAGAAAGAGCCACAATTGGCTTTCATCGCGATTTCGAAATCAGAACTTTCACGGCAATATCGGTGCTGAACAGCTTACAGGAATTAAAACAAAAATAAACCCGTTATATCCTTTTATACAGCATTTTACCTGTTGTTGTTGGACTGTATTCTATCTCGTTTTATGAATTATTAACCAAACTTTTTTACGCTTTACGTTTGGCGTCGATTGGCAGTGATTGGCGTTCAAAAGTGTTAAAGTGTAAAGTAGTTCTGTTTTTTATTGGTTTACGATTCTTCCTCAGACTTCCCTAAAATTCCTTGCAATTCCCTTAAATGGATTTGTGTAAACCGTTTTTACGATTTGATTTTCATTTATTTACGCTTTTACTTTGTGGCATCAAGTTAGATGTTTTACAAAATAAAAAACGTATGTATTATGAACAAAATTATCGTAACCACACCCGACGAACTCCGCCTTATCGTCAAAGAAGCCGTCATCGGATTAGTGCCCCAGCAGGAAGAAACAAAATCCGAGTCCGATTCGGTAAACCTCGAAACCGCTTTACAAGTTTTGACCGAAAACGGCTTTCCTACTTCCAAAGGAAAAATGTACAAGCTCACGTCCGAAGGAAGAATTCCGTACCGAATGTATAACAACAAACTCGTTTTCTCCCGAAAAGAGATACTGGATTGGGCGGAAAGCCAAACCAAACCCAAACACGACGCCACAGAAACCATCCGCGCCGTTGCCCGCAGCGCACGCCGAAAAATACGTGTAATAAGCAAATTTTAAATCG
>DCEG01000091.1:0-705 GCA_002316835.1 Bacteroidales bacterium UBA1035
AATTCATTTTGAATTGCAAGCCCTTTCCCTGAGCGTCCTTCATCCTTACCCATCGGTTATCGGTCCCAAATCCGTAATCGCCGGGTTTGATGTAGGGAACATACATTTCATCAACTGTTGAAGAGTAAATTCCGATTTTATAACCTGTTTTTCTTCCCGGATAATTTTCCTGTGGACCTCGTCCATACCATTCCACATTATCGATACTGGCATCAAGCGTAGCGGTTAGCCCAAATCTCGGATAATACAAAGGCAGTAACCATCCCTGTGATTTGGCTATATGTTTTATGGTAATTTCCCCGTCGCCATTAATGATGTAGGTGAAAATATTCTCAATCCCGTTAAATTGAGAGCCCCACGCATACTGACCCGGTTCGGGGACTTCGCCGAACAGAATATTTTGACGGATGTTTAAATAAACTTTCCCATTTACTTCCGACGCTTTCGTGTAAACAGGAAAGTAGGTGTGTTTATCAATTCCGGTGGAGTAAAATTCTGTGGACACAAAATGGCCGTATCCCTCTTTCCAATTGGATGTACGGGCAGACATCGAGCCCCAGCTATCAATATCGTTGGCCATAGGTGCACGCCAAACGCTGACTAAAAACGGGGATCTCAACATATTTTTACCATCAACAACCATCGATGACAAAGCACCTAAACTCTTATCAAAAATATATTCAAAATTTACACCTTTAACGATTA
>DCEG01000091.1:936-3735 GCA_002316835.1 Bacteroidales bacterium UBA1035
CAACTGGCTCCAGGCTACTTCATAACCTGCTTTTGCCCAGATTTTGTCTTCTTTCAGATAAGAGCTAATGGTAATACGATACTCTTTTCCAGGCTCAATCGATGGTTTGGAATAGGGTATCTGCATCACCTTTTTTCCCATCGGATCGATGTTTAATTGCAGGTTTCCTTCCTGGATGACTCTATTATCAGCCTCTAAGTACCATTTTGTATCGTATTGTGATGCGTTGGTGAAAAAGTTTCGATTCCAGATCTGTACTTGGCCAGATTCCGGATCGAGAAGGGTAACAGCAATCGGCTGACCTACTTTCTTCATCTCCCAGTTTTCAGGTTCAATTTCGCGATTTCCCCAAATATGACCATATGCCCGTGCGCCGGCACCGTAGCTAAGAAAAGTTCCGTGATTGGTTTCCTTTTCAAAATCGAGCCAAAGCATAGCATTTTCAGGGTTAAACTGATTAGGCAAAACCGCATCGTTGAATATCCCGACATTGTCGAGCATGGCATCGCACATGTAGCCGGGTGTTTCGCTGCCGTCAGTTTCAGAATCACGACCCAGACTGATAGTAAACGGAAAGTTTTTGATTTTTCCTGAAACTTCCTTGCTTGCCCTTAGGTTTTCATTTATATACAACGACATCTTTTGTCCATCATAAACTGCTGTCAGTTTGTGCCAATTGTTTTCCCAGTTAGCAGGTAACGCTGTTCGTAAAGTCTGCCTGGCATTGGTGTAGATATAAAACTCCAACGAATCTTTTCCTCTTTGTACAATTCCAAACTGATAGGAGCCTTTTGTTATGAACTGGCCACCGCTGGCATTGAGTTTACGGGGAAAAACATCCATTGTTATGGTAAGCTTATCTCCATCAATCTCTAAACCTTCATGTCGGTAAATTTCAACCCATTGGTCATGTCCGTTCAGGTTAACTGCATTTCCCGTTTTCCCCGCAATCAATTTTATGTTATTGCCCATCAGGTGAACAGGAACATTATTGGGTGATTTATCTTCTAACTGCCGGATATTTTCAGAAATTCCGGTACTTACAAAATCCCAAATTGCTCCGCCCAGCGTCCTTGGATACGAGTTGATTACATTCCAGTAATCTTCCATTCCGCCCAAGGCACTTCCGGCAACCGAAAGATACTCGTCCATAAACGACGGTCTGATGTCACTATCTAATCCCTGGCCTATGCGCATTTCCAACTCAAGCGGACTGGGATAACGCGGTCCGATAATATCCTCAGCAGGATGCGAATAACTGTTTCCACCATACATCCAGTAACGGGTGGGATCCAATGATTTACCTTCCTTCACTACCTCAGTAATGTTGAAACCTTCGCCACTTTCGTTACCAGCACTCCAAAAAAGAATACATGGATAATTCCTGTCGCGAAGTACCATTTTACGAACACGTTCGCGATACATTTCAGTAAATTCAGGCATCTCACTCACATACTCGGTTGCATGTGACTCAACGCCGGCCTCATCAATAATAAACAAACCATATTCGTTGGCCAGTTGAAGATATTTATTTACAGGCGGGTAATGTGATGTCCTTACTGCATTAAAGTTTAACTGCTTCAATATTTCAAAATCTCTCCTGATCACTTCTTCCGTCATCCGGTGCCCCATTTCATGGTGCTGCATATGGGAATTAGTTGCGTTTACCTTTATTGGTACGCCATTCAGGGTGAACAGATCACCTTCAATCAGCGTTTCCTTAAACCCGATTCGTTGTTCAACTGCATCAACCACAGTTCCCTGGGAAGTTATAAGCTGCACCTTTAAATCATACAAGTTGGGTGTTTCTGACGTCCATTTTAATGGATTTTGAATATTGGCTTCAACTTTAACCTGTTTCTTACCCGGCGAATCGATTGAAAACTCTTCACTTTCCATTTCTGAAACCAAAGCATTATTTTTATCGTACAAAAAGGCCTTTATTTTATAATTACCGGAGGGTGAGTTCTCATACTTTTTCACATCGAATTGAACGGAAAGAAGCGCATCCCTATAATTTTCATCTAAATCAGTAATCGCCAGCCAGTCAAAAAGTCGCACATTGGGAGCAGCATAGATGTTCACATCGTCAAAAATCCCGGCAAGACGCCAATAGTCCTGACCTTCAAGATAATATCCGTCTGAGTATTTTGTTACTAATACTGCTATAGTATTTGTGCCTGATTTTAAATACTTTGTAATATTATATTCGGCAGGTTCCTGTGCTCCTTCGTTATAGCCAACTTCCTGTCCATTTACCCAGACAAATGAAGCGGAAGCGGTTTTTTCCATTCTCAGGAAAATCTGGTTACTTTTCCAGAATGATGGAACAGTAAATGTTTTTCTGTATGCTCCCGTTGGATTGTATTCTCTAGGAATATTTGGAACTGTGACAGCAAATACATCATTTTTCTGATTTTGTCCTGCATTGCGCCTTGCCACCGGAAACGGTGCACTAACATTTCTGAAAATTCTGTCCCCATAACCTTTCATCTCCCAGTTTGAAGGTACTTCAATAAAATTCCAGCTCCGGTCATTGAACCGGGTTTCATAGAAATTGGTTGGAATACCTTCCGGGGTTTCACTGTATAAAAATTTCCAATTCCCATTCAGCGAAATAGTTTTTTGAGGCATAAAATAAGCCCGTCCTTCCTCCTGGTTTAACTCAAATACCGAAGTGTTCTCGATATAATAATAGATATCGTTGAGAAATTTAGCCGGTTGGGCGAATAGAGCATAAGAAAATAAAAAACAAAGCATTAGAAAGTTTATTCGTTTCATTTTTAGATATTTTATTTT
>DCEG01000040.1:0-663 GCA_002316835.1 Bacteroidales bacterium UBA1035
CGTATAATGGAAACACGTCCTTTGAGCAAAACAAAGAGATGGAGAGTGGTTGAAGTAATAGAAAGGGCTAAGTAAGATGATACAACAAGAATCAAGACTAAACGTAACCGATAACAGCGGGGCAAAGGAAGCTCTTTGTATTCGCGTATTAGGCGGGACAAGAAGACGCTATGCGTCAGTTGGGGATATAATTGTTGTGGCAATTAAAAGCGTGATCCCTTCAAGTGATATTAAAAAAGGCGCCGTAACAAGAGCGATAATTGTTCGTACAAAAAAAGAAATTCGTCGTGCTGATGGTTCATACATCCGTTTCGATGACAATGCCTGCGTTCTTCTGAACAACGCCGGTGAGTTGAGAGCAAGCCGTATCTTTGGACCGGTTGCACGTGAATTGCGTGCTACTAATATGAAGATTGTTTCATTAGCGCCCGAGGTACTTTAATCTATTAAACAATCACAGAAATGAGTAAATTACATATTAGAAAAGGAGATACGGTTTACATTAATTCCGGTGAGGACAAAGGCAAAACAGGACGTGTACTCGAAGTACTCGTTGATAAAAATCGTGCCATTGTCGAAGGAGTAAACATCGTATCGAAGCATGTAAAACCCAATGCTCAGAATCCGAACGGAGGAATCGAAAAGAAAGAAGCTTCCATTCAT
>DCEG01000040.1:681-29721 GCA_002316835.1 Bacteroidales bacterium UBA1035
GAAGACAAAGGCAAAACAGGACGCGTGCTTGAGGTACTGGTGGCTAAGAACCGCGCCATTGTCGAGGGAGTAAATATCGTTTCGAAGCATGCAAAACCCAATGCTCAGAATCCCAATGGAGGTATCGAAAAGAAAGAAGCTTCCATTCATATTTCGAAACTGAACTTGGTTGATCCTAAAACAGGAAAACCAACCCGCATTGGAAGAAAAGAAGACAATAAAGGTAAGTTAGTGCGTTATGCAAAAAAATCAGGGGAGGTAATTAAATAATGGCTAAAGAAGAGAAAAAAGAAAAAGCACCGGCAAAACCAGCTAAAGAAAAAGCTGCTAAAACTGCTGAACCAAAAGCTGAAGCTAAAAAAGAGACAAAAGCTGCTGCTCCCCAAAAAGAAGATAAGGGAAATAACATAAGTACCGTTACTCTAAGAAAAGAGTACAACGAACGTATTGTACCTGCTTTAATGAAAGAGTTTGGATACAAATCAGTAATGCAAGCGCCAAAACTTCAGAAGATAGTAATTAACCAAGGGTTGGGGATAGGTGTTGCCGATAAGAAAATTATCGAAACTGCTATCAACGAACTTACGGCAATTACAGGTCAAAAAGCTGTTGCAACTCACTCCAGAAAGGATATTTCTAACTTCAAGTTACGTAAGAAAATGGCCATTGGAGCACGTGTAACATTGCGTCACGATAAGATGTACGAATTTCTTGAAAGACTGGTACGGGTTGCATTACCACGTATTCGCGACTTTAGAGGAATCGAAAGCAAACTTGATGGAAGAGGAAACTATACCCTGGGAATTCAGGAACAGATCATCTTCCCTGAGATCAACATAGACAGCATCTCCCGTTTGTTGGGTATGAACATTACATTTGTAACATCGGCTCCAACTGATGAAGAAGGCTACGCACTCCTTAGAGAATTCGGATTACCGTTTAAATCAGAACAAAAAAATCAATAAGTAGAATGGCAAAAGAATCAATGAAAGCCCGCGAGGTGAAAAGAGCTAAGATGGTTGCCCGTTATGCCGAAAAAAGAGCAAAATATTTGGCAGAAGGCGATTACGAAGCACTTCAAACCATTCCTAAAAATGCGTCTCCCGTTCGTTTGCACAATCGTTGCAGCATAACCGGACGTCCAAAAGGCTATATGCGCCAATTTGGATTATCACGCATTCAGTTTAGAGAAATGGCATCGAAAGGACTTATACCCGGAGTGAAAAAAGCAAGCTGGTAAAATATGGCTGTTAGCCATTAGCTTTTGGCTATTAGCTAAGAACTGACGGCCAGTAGCCATCAGCTATAAGTATAATAAATATTGTCCCGGCAGTCGGGATCAATTTAAAATTTTTTATAATGACAGATCCAATAGCAGATTATTTGACGCGGTTGAGAAACGCTATCCAGGCGAAACATCGTGTGGTAGAAATTCCCGCATCAAACTTGAAAAGAGATATCACTAAGATTCTCTTCGACAAAGGCTACATTCTTAATTATAAGTTTGTAGAAGACGGACCGCAAGGCTCAATTATGATCGCCTTAAAATACGATCCGGTAAATAAAGTGAACGCGATCAAGAAACTGATCCGCGTATCATCGCCAGGGTTACGTCAGTACGCAGGGTACAAAAACATGCCACGCGTATTGAACGGTTTGGGAATTGCCATATTATCTACTTCACAAGGAGTAATGACGGATAAAGAAGCAGCCGCTCAAAAAATTGGCGGTGAAGTATTGTGTTACGTTTATTAATTTCAGGAGGAGAAAAGTAATATGTCAAGAATAGGAAAATTACCCATAACATTGCCTTCCGGCGTTGCTGTAACGGTGGGAGAAGATAACGTGATTACGTTGAAAGGCCCGAAAGGTGAGCTGAAACAACACGTAAACCCTGATTTGAAAGTAGAGGTTGAAAACGGCCTTTTAACCGTTGAGAGACCAACCGATGATAAAGAACACAGAGCTATGCACGGTTTATACCGTTCTTTGCTCAATAATATGGTGATTGGCGTTTCGGAAGGATTTAAAAAAGAACTGGAACTTGTAGGTGTTGGATATCGTGTAACCAACAACGGGCAAATTCTGGAATTATCGCTTGGTTACACACACAATATTTTTCTGGAGTTACCTAAGGAAATAAAAGTGGAGACCAAAATGGAAAGAAACAAGAATCCGCTTATTATTCTAGAGTCTTCCGATAAACAATTGCTCGGACAGGTTTGTGCAAAAATCCGTTCGTTCCGCAAACCAGAGCCATACAAAGGTAAAGGTGTTAAGTTTGTTGGCGAACAGCTCCGTCGCAAATCGGGTAAGACAGCAGGTAAATAATTTACGTAAACAGAAATCGCTATGTTAACAAAAACAGAAAGAAGACTTAAGATAAAAACTCGCGTTCGCGGTAAAATCAGCGGCACACAAGAATGTCCGCGTTTATCCGTGTTCAGGAGCAATAAACAAATATACGCGCAAGTAATCGACGATGTTAACGGAGTTACGCTGGCATCGGCTTCATCTTTAAAGGTTGACGAAAAACTTCCAAAGAAAGAAATGGCTGCAAAAGTTGGTGAAATGATCGCCAACAGTGCTAAAGAAGCCGGAGTTGAGAGAGTAGCATTCGATAGAAACGGATACTTATATCACGGTCGTATAAAAGAATTGGCTGATGCCGCTCGTAAAGGAGGACTTAAATTTTAAACAACTATGACAGGAACAGATAGAAGAGTAAAATCTACCAACGATTTAGAATTAAAAGACAGATTGGTGGCAATCAATCGTACTACCAAAGTTACAAAAGGGGGACGTACATTTACATTTGCCGCTATGGTTGTAGTTGGAAACGAAGACGGTATTATTGGCTGGGGCCTGGGAAAAGCAGGTGAGGTTACCACTGCTATTGCCAAAGGAGTTGAGGCTGCAAAAAAGAATTTGATGAAAGTTCCGGTTTACAAAGGAACTATTCCTCACGAACAAACTGCTCGTTTTGCCGGAGCTGAAGTATTTTTGAAACCGGCTTTTGCAGGTACCGGAGTTAAAGCCGGAGGTGCTATGCGTGCCGTGTTAGAAAGTGCGGGAATTACAGATATTCTGGCAAAATCGAAAGGATCGTCAAATCCTCATAACCTGGTGAAAGCTACAATTGAAGCATTGTGCGAATTGAGAGACCCAATTACGGTAGCTCAAAATCGCGGAGTTAGTTTAGAGAAAGTATTTAACGGATAATAACGGAAGGATATAGAAATGGCAAAGATAAAAGTAAAACAGTCAAGAAGCAGAATCGGCAGCCCGAAAGATCAGAAAAAAACGTTAGATGCTTTAGGATTAACTAAAATGAATAAAGTGGTTGAGCACGATGATACTCCCTCAATAAGAGGACTTATTCAAAAAGTACATCATTTAGTAACGATTGTAGAATAAATTAGTTTATAACGATAAAAAATATATATAAAATGAATTTATCGAACTTAAAACCCGCTGAAGGAGCAACCAAAACCCGCAAAAGAATCGGTCGAGGATCGGGATCGGGAAGAGGAGGTACTTCAACAAGAGGACATAAAGGAGCAAAATCAAGATCGGGTTATTCCAGAAAAACCGGATTCGAAGGAGGTCAGATGCCATTGCAGCGCCGTGTACCAAAATTCGGATTTAATCCGCTCAAGAGAGTTGAGTACCGAGCCATAAACCTAGAGACCCTTCAAGCATTGGCTGATTCTCAAAAAATAGAAAAAATAACTCCGGACGTATTAATAGAGGCCGGCCTTATTTCTCCGAAACACCTGGTTAAAATTCTTGGAAGAGGAACACTTTCGGCAAAATTAGAAGTTGAAGCTCACGCTTTCTCCAAAACAGCCGAACAAGCTATTACTTCTGCAGGAGGAACAGCCGTAAAACTCTGAAAAAATGGGATTTGTACAGACAGTAAAAAATATTTGGAAAATTGAAGACCTTCGGATGAGAATACTCATCACCCTTGGTTTTATTGCAATCTACCGTTTTGGGTCGTTTGTGGTACTTCCGGGTGTGAACCCCGAATTACTTCAGAACCTGCAAGCAAGCGCAAGCGGCGGTTTGTTGGGATTGCTTGACATGTTCTCGGGAGGTGCATTTGCGAATGCTTCAATTTTTGCTTTGGGAATTATGCCCTACATTTCGGCATCAATTGTGATGCAGTTATTGGGCATAGCAGTTCCTGCATTCCAAAAAATGCAACGCGAAGGCGAGAGCGGGCGTACAAAAATGAATCAGTACACACGTTATCTTACTGTTGCTATTTTGCTTTTCCAGGGTCCCGCTTATATTTACGGAGCCTTAGGATCGGCAATTCCCGGCGGATTATTTGACTGGGTGATTCCGGCAACCATAATTCTTGCCGGTGGCAGTATGTTCGTACTGTGGCTTGGAGAAAGAATTACCGATAAAGGTATAGGTAACGGTATTTCGTTTATCATTCTCATTGGTATTATTGCTCGTTTACCACATGCTCTTGTAGCCGAATTCGACCGATTGCTCAATGCACCGGGAGGTTTGGTGCTCTTCCTGCTCGAAATCATATTCTTGCTGGTTGTTATTGCCGGAGCAATTATGCTGGTACAGGGCACAAGAAAAATACCCGTACAGTATGCTAAACGCATTGTAGGAAACAAACAGTACGGTGGTGTGCGCCAGTACATTCCTCTGAAAGTGAATGCCGCTAACGTAATGCCTATCATTTTTGCCCAAGCAATTATGTTTATTCCGCTTACTATTGCCCAGTTTTCTGCAAGAGATGGGGGCGGTTTTTGGGCTTCGTTGATGAATTATACCAGTTTTTCGTATAATTTCATCTTTGCCTTGCTCATTATCGCGTTCACGTATTTCTATACGGCTATTACGGTCAATCCTATTCAAATGGCTGAAGACCTGAAGAGAAATAACGGATTCATTCCCGGCGTAAAACCCGGTAAGAGAACAGCAGAATATATCGACACTATTATGTCGAGAATTACTTTTCCGGGTTCGCTTTTTCTGGCGTTGGTAGCCATTATGCCGGCATTTGCCGGTATTGCGGGCGTGAATCAGCAGTTTGCACAATTCTTTGGAGGGACTTCGTTATTAATTCTGGTTGGTGTAGTGCTTGATACACTGCAACAAATAGAAAGTCATTTGCTGATGCGGCATTATGATGGCTTCCTTAAATCGGGAGCTAAAATTAAGGGTAGGTTCGGCTCAATTGCGGCTTATTAAGTTTTCGACGAATAAATTTGGATGAATAGCAGAACGATCATACTAAAAACCGACGAAGAAATCGAATTGATGCGTCAAAGCAATCGTTTGGTGGGTATGACACTTGGAGAGCTTTCCAAGCATATCAAACCCGGCGTAACAACACTTCAACTCGACAAAATTGCAGAAGAATTTATCAGAGATCACGGAGCTATTCCTACGTTTTTAGGATACGGCGGTTTTCCTAATTCCATTTGCGCTTCAGTTAATGAAAATGTGGTGCATGGAATACCCAATAATAAACCTTTACAAGAAGGCGATATCTTATCCATTGATTGCGGTACGAATTTGCACGGATACTGTGGCGATTCCGCATATACGTTCTGCGTTGGAGAGGTAAGATCTGAGGTGAGAAAATTACTCAAAGTTACCAAAGAAGCGCTTTATAAAGGTATCGAGCAGGCGCAGCATGACAAGCGAGTAGGGGATATTGGTTCCACCATACAAACATATTGCGAATCGAACGGTTACACGGTTGTAAGGGAATTGGTAGGTCACGGAATTGGCAGAAATATGCATGAAGCTCCAGAAGTGCCGAATTATGGCAGAAGAGGAACGGGACCGTTATTGAAAAACGGAATGTGTATTGCTATTGAACCGATGATTAATATGGGAAGCAAAAATGTGGTGTTTGAAAACGACGGATGGACGGTGCGTACCAAGGATCGTAAGCCATCGGCACATTTTGAGCATACGATAGCTATCCGAAACGGCAAAGCTGATATTTTATCGACATTTGAATTTATTCAGGAAACAAGCAACAATTAAAGAAAAGAACAAAAATGGCTAAGCAAGCAGCAATTGAACAAGACGGAACAATAGTAGAAGCATTGTCTAATGCCATGTTCCGTGTAGAATTAGAAAACGGGCACGAAATTACGGCACACATCTCAGGGAAAATGCGTATGCATTACATCAGAATTTTACCCGGAGACAGAGTGCGTGTAGAAATGTCTCCTTACGATCTTTCGAAAGGAAGAATCTCATTCAGGTATAAATAAAAACAGACAATAGACAATCAGATAATTAGACTAATAGACAAAGGAATACATCTAACAGTCTGAAAGTCTAAAATCTAACAGTCTAAAAATCTAAAAAAAATATGAAAGTAAGAGCATCTTTAAAAAAACGTACGGCAGACTGTAAAATCGTTCGCAGAAAAGGCCGTCTATACATTATCAACAAAAAAAATCCCAAGTTCAAACAACGTCAGGGATAATGTAATTCACTGTAATCAAAATAATAAAACAGATATATGGCTATAAGAATTGTAGGGGTCGATTTGCCACAAAATAAGCGCGGTGAAATAGCGTTGACTTATATCTTTGGCATAGGCCGCAGCTCGGCAAACAGTATTTTAGAAAAAGCCGAGGTTGATAGAGATATCAAAGTGAAAGATTGGACAGACGATCAGGCAGCACGTATTCGTGAGATTATTTCAACCGAGTACAAAGTTGAAGGAGATCTTCGTTCAGAAGTACAGTTGAACATTAAACGACTGATGGACATTGGTTGCTATCGTGGCATTCGTCACCGTATTGGTTTACCCGTTCGTGGACAAAGTACCAAGAATAATGCACGTACACGTAAAGGAAGAAAGAAAACAGTTGCTAACAAGAAAAAAGCTACTAAATAATAGGTAAGAATATGGCAAAAAGACAAGTTGCAGCAAAAAAGAGAAACGTTAAAGTAGGCGCCGAAGGACAGGCACATATCTCTTCATCGTTTAACAATATTATTGTTTCGTTGACTAACGACAACGGAGAAGTGATAAGTTGGTCGTCAGCCGGTAAAATGGGTTTCCGTAGTTCCAAAAAGAACACTCCTTACGCGGCTCAAATGGTAGCATCGGATTGTGCTAAAGTGGCTTACGATTTGGGACTTCGTAAAGTGAAAGCTTATGTGAAAGGACCTGGAAATGGGCGCGAATCAGCGATCAGAACTATTCACGGTGCTGGAATTGAAGTAACCGAAATTGTTGATGTTACACCCATTCCACATAACGGTTGTCGTCCTCCGAAAGCGAGAAGAGTTTAATAATTGGCCTTGGCTATTGGCTATAAGCTGTTAGCTTTTCGTTGAACTGTTCAGATGTAAATGAAAATTCGATAATGGAATTTTTTCACAGTAAACGATACAAAGTTTCACTTAGCCAACCAATAGCTAAAAGCCAAAAGCTAATTACAAAAAATAAATAATCAAAAGTTTCAATAATTACACGAAACTTGAGCTGTGATTTTGATTACAAAACAACTTCTCTGTAATCGCGGCTGCACAGTTTAGGCTTCAGTAGAAAAAGTTTAATTTGTAAAAAATGGCAAGATATACTGGTCCAAAAACAAAAATCGCCCGTAAATTTGGCGAACCAATTTTCGGTCCCGACAAGGTTCTCTCCAAAAAGAACTATCCTCCGGGACAGCACGGAAATACACGCAGACGCAAAACGTCAGAATATGGAATTCAGTTGCGTGAAAAACAACGTGCAAAATACACCTACGGAGTATTGGAAAAACAATTCCGTTTGACTTTCGAGAAAGCAGCCCGTAGCCGTGGTATTACTGGTGAAGTATTGCTTCAGTTACTGGAATCGCGTTTAGACAACGTTGTTTTCCGTTTAGGTATTGCACCAACAAGAGCGGCCGCTCGTCAGCTTGTATCGCACCGTCACATCACTGTAAACGGAAAAGTGGTGAACATTCCGTCTTATAGCGTTAGGGCAGGTGAAGTAGTTGGCGTGAGAGAAAAATCTAAATCGTTGGAAGTGGTATCAAACGCACTCACCGGTTTTAATCACAGTAAATATCCTTGGTTAGAGTGGGATAGAGCATCTATGAGTGGCAAGTTCTTACATTTGCCTGAAAGAGCCGATATCCCTGAAAATATTAAAGAACAGTTGATCGTAGAATTATATTCTAAACAATAATTTCATGGCAATATTAGCATTCCAAAAACCCGATAAAGTAATTATGATCCAGGAGAATACGTTCTCCGGGAAGTTCGAATTCCGCCCGTTGGAACCCGGCTACGGTATTACCATTGGTAACGCATTACGCCGTATCTTGCTTTCTTCACTTGAAGGATATGCAATTACATCGGTAAAATTTGACGGAGTTGAACACGAATTTGCTTCTATTCCGGGTATAATTGAAGATGTAACGGTTATTATTCTGAATCTGAAGAAAATCAGATTTAAAAGAATAGTAGAGGAATTTGATACAGAAAAAGTAAGTATCAATATATCGGGCACGAATGTGTTTAAAGCCGGAGATATTGGCAAATTACTGACCGGTTTTGAAGTTCTTAACCCGGAACTTGAAATCTGTCATTTAGAAAAGAAAGCTGAATTACGGCTCGAACTAACCATCAACAAGGGACGTGGCTACGTGCCTGCTGAGGAGAATCGTGCTATGTTGGCCACTGAAGACGTGCAAACTATTGCTATTGACTCTATTTTCACGCCTATCAGAAACGTTAAATACGAAATTGAAAACTATCGTATTGAACAGAAAACAGACTACGAGAAACTGATTATCGAAGTTGCTACCGATGGTTCCATCCAACCTAAAGATGCTTTGAAGGAAGCCGCTAAAATTCTTATCCAACATTTTGCTTTGTTCTCTGACGAAGCTAAGATGATGGTAGAGACTACCGGTGCCGAAAACATCGAGGAATTCGACGAAGAAGTATTGCACATGCGTCAATTGCTGAAACGCAAATTGTCTGATCTGAACCTTTCGGTTCGCGCTCTTAACTGCCTGAAGGCAGCAGAAGTGGAAACGCTTGGACATTTGGTTACGCACAACAAAAACGATTTATTGAAATTCAGGAACTTCGGAAAAAAATCGCTTACCGAGCTGGAAGAACTGCTTGACAATTTAAGTTTGTCGTTCGGTATGGATATTTCGAAATATAAATTAGATAAAGATTAACGAAAATGAGACACAATAAGAAAAATAATCATCTGAGTCGTACAAGTGCACATCGTGGGGCCATGTTGTCAAATATGGCTACATCGCTCATTATGCACAAACGTATTTTCACTACTGTGCCCAAAGCCAAGGAGCTAAGAAAATTTGTAGAACCCATCATCACTAAATCAAAGGACGATACTACCGCATCACGAAGAGTAGTTTTCAGCATGTTGCAAAATAAATTTGCTGTTGCCGAACTATTTCAAAATGTTTCGCAAAAAGTGGCAGATCGCCCCGGAGGTTACACACGCATCATCAAGACAGGCTATCGTCTGGGAGACAATGCCGCTATGTGCTTTATAGAGTTGGTGGATTATAACGAAAACATGCTGGGCGATGGCGGAGCTAAGAAAGCAAAAACACGTCGTTCGCGCAGAAAAGCAACTGGTGCTGGGGCTGCAACTGTAGCTGCTGCCGCAACTGATTCTAAAGCTAAAGAACCGAAAGCTAAAAAAGAAGAAGTGAAGAAGGCTGAAGAAGTTAAAGCTGAAGAAACTGTAGAAGTACAAGATACAAAAGAAGTGAAAACTTCTGAGACTCCTGTGGCAGAAGAAACTGTATCACAGGACGAAACGCAAATCGCTGAGGAAGCATCTGCCGAAGGTGAGGGACTAAAAGACTGAGCCAAGATGTAACCACAGCGAAGCTGTGATTTTTAAAATGTTAAACATTAAGGAAGCGCCGCGAGTGATTCGTAGCGCTTTCTGCTTTTTACAGCACAGAGGTTACAAACCAACGCGCAGTTTTTTCTGACCGATTACCAGTCTGACGGATATAATAACCGAAATCCCACCCTCCAAACTCTCCCTTATCTCTAAAACTTTATAAACTTTCAAACGTTTTACAACTGAAAAGAAGACGCGTATAATTTTATATTTTGGCGAAGCCAAATTACTTTTAGTACCGCATCGAGATGGATGTGGCGTAATAAATTAATCCAAACAGTTGAGAGATGAAGAAGATAATAGTTATAGGTTGCGGTTTTGGAGGATTGCAATTTGTAAAACACCTCAAAAAGAACAGGTTTGATATTCTTATTATCGATAAAATAAACCATCACCAGTTCCCGCCTTTGTTTTATCAGGTGGCTGCTTCGCAGATAGAGCCATCTACAGTTTCTTTCCCTATCCGGAAAATTTTTCAGGACAGAAACGATGTTAGGGTTCGTTTAGCGAAAGTAAATTCAGTAAACGCTGATGAGAAGACTATTGGTACTTCTATCGGCTCGTTTTCATACGATTATTTGGTTATTGCCACCGGATCACGTACTAATTTTTATGGAAATAAGGAAGTTGAGAATAATTCGCTTAGTTTGAAATCAACCTATCAGGCTATAAATGTTAGAAATTTTATTCTGATGAATTTTGAAAAGCTTCTCTACGAGAGCGATAAAGAAGGTTTGTACAACATCATTATTGTGGGGGCTGGACCAACAGGAGTGGAAATGGCGGGTGCTTTTGTGGAAATGAAGCGGGAAGTGTTGCCGAAAGATTATCCCAATATCGATTACCCCAAGGTAAATGTATATCTCCTGGAAGGAGGCCCAAACACTTTGCCCAGCATGAGTAAGTTCGCACAAAAGTATTCTGAAAAATATCTTCGTTCGATGGGAGTAATAGTGAAAACAAATGTGATTGTAAGTAATTACGACGGAGAAAAAATTACGCTAAACAGTGGTGAAATCATTCGTTCCAAAAGTGTGATCTGGTCGGCTGGGATTATGGCTAACAGCATTGAAGGAGTTCCTAAGGAGTCAATAGTAAGGGGTGGAAGAATAAAAGTAGATAGAGCCAATCGTATAGAAGGGCTTACAGATGTTTTTGCAATTGGGGATGTGGCCTATATGGAAACAGAAAAATATCCCAAAGGTCATCCGCAAGTAGCTAATGTTGCTATAGGCCATGGCAAAAATCTGGCAAAGAATCTTCAGAATATCGATTCAGGAAAAGAAAAACTTCACTCTTACGAATATCATAATATAGGAGCAATGGCTACTGTAGGCAGAAATAAAGCAGTTGTGGATCTTCCGTTTGCCAGATTCAAAGGACGATTTGCCTGGCTCATTTGGATGTTTCTTCATCTGATGCTTATCCTGAGTGTGCGAAACAAAATCATTATTTTTATCAATTGGGCATGGAATTATGTCACTAAGAATAATTCACTACGATTAATTTTGAAGGATCAGGATTAGCTATTTACTTTTTACATATTTTCTCTTATTCATAAACTGATATTAACGATATGTTTAAGATGCTGTAAAATAGTGTGTTATTGTTAATCAAAGAAGTGTTCTTTATAAGTAGTACTTCTTTTTTTGATGTAAACAGGTGCTACATTACAAAGTAGGTCGCGCACAGGAATTCAGAGTCGTACTTTTGTTTCAGGAAATTTTATTACTAACTTTTTAAAACAAAATTAAAATGAAAACAAAAGAAATGAATGTAGAAGTATCTAGTGTACAGAATGTAAACACACGCAAAAATTCTCTTAGGTGTGTACTCTCGGTATTATTTGTAACTACGGTGTTACTGTTTATATCAATGCCTGCATCTGCACATTGCGACTCATATGATGGCCCGGTTATCAAAGATGCCATGAAGGCGCTCGAAACAAACAATGTGAATTTGGTTTATAAATGGATTACTCAGGAACAGGAAGCCGAGATAACCGCTATGTTCAACAAGACCTATAGGTTGAAAATAGGAGATAAAGAAATTTATTCCATTGTGGAAAAACATTTTCTTGAAACACTGGTAAGATTACACCGCGAAACGGAAGGTGCTCCTTACACCGGACTAAAACCCGCCGGAACCACTAAGCAAATAATTGTTATGAGTGATAAAGCCATCGAGAACAATGACATTGACGGATTACTTACAAAATTGAATAATCATATCGGAAATATTATTAAGGAGAAATACCACAAGGTAGAAACGCTGAGCAAGGTGAAAAATAACTCTGACGAAGAAGGCAGAGCTTACGTTGACGCTTATGTTGATTACACTCACTCACTTGAAGCACTTCACGACATTCTGGAAGGTGGAGGGGGACATGCCCATTGATTTCAATTACTGAATATATTTAATGTTAGATTGGGTGTAGCGAGAAGAGGATAATCTTTTGCTGCACCCAAATTTTTCTAAAAAAACTTCACTAATTTTGTAACTGAAACAGGCCTCGTTACGTCTTATGGATATAGACTCAATTTTATGATGAAATTTTACTTCACGCTATTGCTTTGCTTGTCTACGTTACTGGCTTTTTCCCAAACAAGAATCTATACCACTTCACGCACACAACAAGCACCCGATATTGACGGGCAATTAACAGACGATTGTTGGCAAAATGCCGCTTGGGCAAGTGACTTTGTGCAATTTGAACCGAATTCAGGAGCCGCTCCCTCGCAACAAACAGAGTTTGCTATAGTTTATGACGACAACAATTTATACGTCGCAATAAAAGCTCTTGATAACGAACCTGGCAAAATTGTTCGTCGGGTTTCGCGCCGTGATGACGCAGACGGTGATGCTGTGGCTATCGCCATAGATAGTTATGAGGATAAAATGACTGCTTTTGGTTTTTTGGTCTCGGCAGCAGGAAGTAAAGCCGATTGGCGGCAGACCGAGGGTAACAACGGAGAGGACAACAGTTGGGATCCAATCTGGGAGGTGAAAACTTCATTGCAGGCCGACGGCTGGTATGCTGAAATGCGTATTCCGTATTCACAACTTCGTTTCGGAAAAAAAACCGAATACCGATGGGGACTGGAAGTAATGCGACATGTTTACCGTCATCAGGAACGTTCATTCTGGCAACCGATCGATAAAGCTTCAGCAAAATTTATTGGTGATTTTGGAACACTGGAAGGTATCCGGAATATTTCTCCTAAAAAAGATATTGAAATTGTTCCTTTTGCCCTTTCTCAGCTTACACTTTCTGAAAAAGAGGAAGGCAATCCCTTTGCCACAGGAACTCAGACAAAAGCATCGGTAGGGGTAGATGGAAAAGTTAGCCTGACCAACGATATTACTTTGAACTTTACCATAAATCCTGACTTCGGACAAGTAGAGGCCGATCCGTCAGTGGTGAATCTCACTAATTTTGAAACTTATTTCAACGAAAAGCGCCCTTTCTTTGTGGAAGGAAGTAACATATATCATTATCCTTTCGATCTTACCAACAACGAACAAAACAAATTGTTCTATTCCCGCCGATTAGGACGTGAGCCACAACTTTTCTACGATACCGGGGATGGTGAATATGTACGCGAGCCTGGCCGAACAAATATTTTGGGTGCAGTGAAGGTGTCAGGGAAGACCAGAAGAGGAACTTCCATCGGTGTATTAAATGCGGTTACGCAGAAGATGTACAGTGAGATTGATCGCAACGGAGAACGGTCTAAATACGGTGTTGAACCGATGTCAAATTATTTCGTGGGTAGGTTAGAGCAGGATCTTGATAGCGGAAATCTTATAGTGGGAGGCATAATTACTGCTACTAACCGTAAGATAGACGAAACACAATTTGAAACACTTGCCGGGTCGGCATATACAGGCGGATTGAATTTTACTAAATATTGGAAAGACAAATCTTATTTCGTCACCGCACGTACTTTTTTTAGTCACTTGCAAGGCTCCAAAGAGGCGATGACCCGATTGCAAAAGTCATCGGCAAGATATTTTCAGAGACCTGATGCCGAACATTTGGAATTCGATCCCGAACGAACTTCGTTGAGCGGGTTCGGTGGTTCGATCAGTGGAGGAAAGACATCGGGACATTTCAATATGTTGGGTTTCAGTAGTTGGAGTTCACCCGGACTGGAATTTAACGATATCGGTTTCAAACCCAATGCCGATATGTTTATGAACGGTATTTGGGCAGCGTGGAACGAATGGCGGCCTAGAGGCATTGTAAACGAATATCGTTTCAATGGTTCAATGTATAACGTAAGGGACTTCTCGGGAATATCGCTGGGGTGGGGAAATGAAGCCTTCGGGTACATTCAGTTTACCAATTATTACGATATTGCCGGAGGCATGAATCTTGACCATCCGGGATTATCCAACTCTATGCTGAGGGGTGGGCCGGCACTAAGAACATCGGGCATGATAAATTCGTGGTTTTCCATTGAATCGGACAGCCGGGAAAAGCTCAGTATGGAATACGACATGAGCTTCGCTCACGGCTTCGAAAATTCGAGACGCTCCATTTCGTACGGATTGGATATTACTTACAAACCCAGCAACCGGCTTACACTTTCGCTTTATCCGCAATATGTGAAATCCACCAGCCATCAGCAGTATGTGCGCACGGTATCGGGAGAAAATCCTATTTATATTCTGTCATCCATAGATCAGAACATCGCATCGATGTCTGTTCGTGTGAATTACGGCATCACACCCGATATGTCGCTGCAATGGTATGCACTTCCTTACTTGTTTTCGGGAGATTATTACGATTTTAAAACCGTAAGCGATCCACGTGCAGATAAGTTTGCTGATAGATTTACGACCTTGGATGCCTATAATTACGATAATCCTGATTTTCATTTCCTTCAATTCCGCTCCAATCTGGTTTATCGGTGGGAGTACAAGCCTGGTTCGGTGCTTTATCTGGTGTGGTCGCAAGGTAGAACTGTACAGGGTAAAGACGGATCTTTCCGCTTTAAAGATTATGTGAGCGATTTGTTTAAAGCTGCTCCCCAAAATGATTTTCTGGTAAAAGTTTCGTACGCGTGGATTTTTTGATTTGCGTTCGATAGAGTATTCTTATTAAGCTGTTACTTCTTCAAAGTGTTGCAGCGCCCAATCGATCATCTGTTGTATTACCGGCATCAGCGTTCTGCCTGTTTTGGTCAGGGAGTATTCAACCCGGGGAGGTATTTCGGCATACGCTTCCCTTGTAATAAGGTGGTCTTCCTGCAATCGTTTCAGCGTTCCTGTAAGCATTTTATGGGAAATATCGGGAATGGCCATTCTCAATTCTTTGTAACGCATCTTGTCATCTGCTCCCAGAGAGCATAAAACCAGCAAGGACCACTTGTCGCTTATACGTTCCAATACATTTCTTATCGGACAGGTGGGATAATTTAAGTCTAATTGTCTCATATCGTATTTCGTAATTCTGCTACAAAAATATAAATAATATCCAAAAGAGAGTAATAATCCGAATAGATTATTATATATATCAAAAAATATTCATAAAAAAACTTAAATAAAAAAATGTAAGACACTAATAATTAATATTACTAACCTATGAGGTGTGTAACACTCCCGTTTGCACAAGGTTGTAGCCCTTTCTATTTTTGCTTCCGAAAACAATTAAAAAATTCAATCAGATGAAAAAGAACAATGTATTGGCAGCGGTTATCCTTGTAGCATCCACTGTAAACGCTCAAGGTAAATTTGAAGTAAAAGACTTCGGGAGTTTTAAACTCCATGCGTATGTTACCGCCGATCCGCTTGGCGACATGAGTTATATTGTGGAAGGGAAAAAGAGTCTGGTAGTATTGGAACCTGCAGCATTTCACGATAATATCAAAGAATTCGGCGAGTACGTACAAAAGTTGAATAAACCTGTTGACAAAGTGATAGCGAACTATCATGCAGCGGGGTTCAGTGGATTCGATCATTCCAAATTCGTTATGGTTAAAGGTATGCCAGAGTTTATTAAAGGGGATATTTACAGCGGTATGATGGCTGGCTTTGCTGCCGGTTTCGGCGATAAAATGGATATCAGCGAGTTTGTGCCAACCAAAACCATACCCAGAAACGCAGTAAAAAAATGGGCAGGCGTGGAGTACAGGTTCTTTCCGGGAGCATCGACCGATTTTCCTGCAGCCAGTGTGTTGATAGGAAAGAAAGTATATTACATGCATTTTACTCCCGTAGCCAACATGCACATGGGAGCAATTCAAATATCAAGTCCCGATGCTGTGAATGCTACTCTCGCCGAACTCGAACGTGCTAAGTCATCAGGAGCTGCCATTTTTATCGGAGGGCATGGCACCGGAACTGCTGATATGAATGCCGTTGACTTTCAGATTGCCTATTTGAAAAAGATTAAGGAAACAATATCTTCGATAAAAACTGGGGACGAGTTTATTCTGGTCATGCAAATGACATACAAAAATATTGCAGGTGAAGATAATCTGACAGCGCTTGCTACTAACCTTTATAAATAAAAAAACAATGACAAAGAAAATATTTTTAGCCCTTCTATTATCTGTGCTGATGATGAACGGGTATTCACAAACGAAAACAGTTGTGCTGGATGTGTCGCACGAAACGGATTCAACGTATAAACATTCCAATCCCAACATATTTAAACAGTATAAGGATATCGTAGAAAATGGAATTGGCGCGAACCTGATCATAAATCATTATATGGAATTGAATGGCGACATGCTTCGAAAAGCTGATGTGCTTATTATTCTTTCTCCGTTAGACAGAAACAGAAAAACTCCTAAGAACGATCTCACGACGCTTGAGAGAGAATCGGTGGTGAATTATGTGAAAAATGGTGGAAAATTGATTATTTTCATGGATGAAGAGCATCGGGTGGATATGGAGAAGTTCGGCGGAAACGATATTCTGAAACCTTTTGGAATGGAGTACGGCCTTGATCTGCCAATGAAGTCGAATATCGGTGCCACAAGTGTAGTTTTGGAGATTGTAGGGGAAATGTATGAACTTTCCTATAGCGGAAGCCGATCACTGTCAGGCGGTACGCCTATCAGTTATAGAAATGGTGAAGATAAACAAGTTCATGGAGCATACGTTAAACTCGAAAATGGCGAAACCATAGCTGCTTTCGGCGAAACAATGACCGGCCTTTTTATGGGTGGAATCACAATGACATTAACTAGCGGAATGACTATCACGTGGCGGGGTAAAGATGATCAGACGTTCATAAAGGAATTGATCAAAGGGATGCTTAGATAGTTGGCGATAAATTTTTGTATGCTTAATTACAATTTTAGAACCCTATATTTTGATAATTTCAAAACTATAGAGTTCGTTTTTTATAAATCAGTAATTTTGGTAGGTAAAACCGTAATTTATATACAGAGTTCCATATTTCTGTTCCCTATCTTTGTATTCGATAAAATGTATAGAATTATCAGATTACAGCAAAACAAATAAAAAAGTAGAAAATGGAACAAGAAAAGATTCTTTCACCTCCCTCAAAACGTATTGATGTTATAGACGCCTTGCGTGGATTTGCATTATTCGGCGTAATAGTTACCCACATGTTGCAACGGCTTGGCATTTTTGCCGGCGTAAGGCCGGGAGAACCTATTTTCCCCGTGTTGGACGAAGCAGTGCAATGGCTTTTCCAGAATGTGATTATGGGACGATTCATCAATATTTTTGCTTTCCTTTTCGGGATGAGCTTTTTCATACAGATGGACAGAGCTGCGAAAAGGGGGGTAGATTTTAGGGGACGGTTTTTATGGAGATTGGTCTTGCTTTTTATAATCGGTAGGATAGGGGCTTCTTTCACGTACGTGGATATCCTCTCCATCTATGCAGTTTTTGGAGTGGTGCTGGTTTTCCTTTTTCCGTTGAAAAACTGGATGCTGTTGACGATTGCCGCTCTTTTGTTATTGGGTACTCCACGTATATTTATTGCAGGAGTTGACCGAATTTCCAACGATCCGGTTACGGAAGTGGTTCAACCAGCTCCACAGCAAAACGTGCAAAGAAGCCGCCCACCAAACATGGAATGGGAGAAACCGACGTTCCTTGAAAGTGTGAAGCATAATCAGACAAACGGAACAATGGGAACTTTAAGATATCAGTTTGGATTAGTCGGACGCGGTTATGTTACTATGGCGCTCTTTATCATAGGGCTAGTTGTGGGGCGTATCCGATTTTTTGAAGAGGTTCATATTAAACAAAAAAGAAATATTGTTTTGTTTTTTACCTTCTTGTTTTCTACGTTGCTGGTTGATTTTATCATAAAATCAATATCCAAGGAGCCGATAAATCTTTTTAGGTATATGAGTCCGGATAGCAATATACCGCCCTTGGCATTGGTTTCGGCAACGTTGAACGATATTAATTTAGTATTGCTCTCAGGAGCGTTGGCAATGGGTTTTATAACGTTGTATCAGATAAAAGGTGTCAGAAAGTATCTGTCAACCATAACTCCATACGGACGAATGGGGTTGACGAACTACGAAATGCAGGGTGTAATCGGTGCTATCCTGTTCTCGGCCTGGGGATTTGGTGCTATTTTCGGTAAATGGGGAGCAACTGAACTGTTTTTTCTTGGCATAGTTATTTATATTTTGCAGGCAGTATTCAGCAAATACTGGTTGAAATACTTCCTCTACGGACCGCTCGAGTGGCTTTGGCGTTCGGGTACTTATCTTAAATGGCAACCGTTCAAAAGAAAGTAATTCTAATTTCAGATTTTCCAAAGATGCGCTTTATCCGGTAACAGGCGAGCAAATCAGTCGGTTATTTGTAGTAAACAAATAAGAAATTGACATCGAAACATTTGGTTGGCATCCCTATAACGGTAAATGTGAATATATTCAACAACGTACGGGTGCTGTCTTTGTCGATGCTATGAGAGATATTTTTCCGGGGAGGTGATCTGTTTCGTTTCTGAGAATGGCATATTTAACATTAAATTCTTCAATTTGTGTCAAATATGATTTAAATTTGCAGCACTTTATTGTTTAAAGATGCTAAATTTATTTTGTTAAGTTATTAATAACAGTTATTGTTTATTTTCAATCATTTGACTTAATGTGTGAAAGGTAAACGAACGGATTTTGATTTTGGAAGTATGCTCATGAAAAACAAGAATCTGATAATAGTGTTAATTAGTTTCATAGTATTTCTTCTTTTTTTTATTTTTCTTCAACGTACCTGTGAATATCATTTCTATTATATAGAGCAGGATCAGATGTTCAGATTCTCTGCTAATTATTTTCAAGACAAAATTGTTCGTCCGGGAGGATTTGCTCTTGTAATTGCTCAATTCCTGCTTCAGTTTTTTTCGATTAAGTACCTCGGAGCAACAATCCTCTCAATTCTTCTTACATTCATCGTTTTTGTAGTAGGTGGTATAATGAAGCGTTTTGAGTCAAGAAAGGAATTTTTGATTTTATCGCTTATTCCATCTGTTTTGCTGATGTATGCTCAATTTCAATTTAATTATCAGTTGCAGGGAACCATAGCCTTTCTTTTGGCGGTTGTTGCTCTGTACACATATTTAATGTTGAAAAACTATTCAATAAGATTAATTACAGGTTTAGTATTAACGGTGTTACTATTCATTTTTGCCGGCTCAGTTTTTGTATTGTTTGCTGTTTCGGCTCTTCTTTTCGAGTTACTCAGGAGAAATAAAAAATGGTATTTGTCCGGGACATTTCTTATAGTAGCTACAGTAGTAATAGTTTTCAGTATCCGCACAGGAATGTTGGGTGAATTCAAGTTTGCAGCTCTCCCTGATATGTATTACAATAATCTGCTTAAATCTCCTCCATACTCTATATTTGCGTGGTTGTCGATGCCGTTATGTTCAATTGTTGCCTTTGTTTCGCCATATTTAAATAATAAGGATTCACGAGTTAAAAGCCAGGTGTTTTTTTCGATAGGTTTTGTGTTGATTGGAGTCTTTATATTCACAGCTTTTGAAAAAGAAAATAATCCCGAATCAACCAAATATAAAAAACTGGATTATTATTCGTATACTTCACAATGGGATAAGATTATTGAAATAAACAAAGAAAGAACGAATAATTATCTTCATTTGAATATTCTAAATCGTGCATTATCGGAGAAAGGAGAGTTGGCGGACAGGATGTTTGCTTTTAATCAGAATGGAGTTTACTCACTGATGGTTGAGGGAAATGTTCCGGCGTTGTTAACCGATATTTATTTCACCATGGGTGATATTGCTACATCTCAACGTTACGCGTTTGAGGCTTACATATCATCTCAGGGAAACGAAAATCCCCGGATGTTGCAACGTCTTGTCCAAACAAATCTTATATTTGGTGCTTTCCCGGTGGCCGAGAAATATATTTCTCTCTTGGAACAAACGCTTTTTTATAAAAAATGGGCGTCAGCTCAAAGAAAGTTTTTGTACAACGATGCTACTGTAGAGAGTGACCCTCTTTTAGGAAATAAACGAAAAGGCTTGCATCCGGAGGGTGAAGAATATAACATATTTGGTATTGAGCGTGATCTTGAAGACATTGCAGCAGCTAATCCGTCAGATAAAAAAGCCATAGAATACCTGGGTGCTATTTATTTGTTGAATAAGGATATTGTGAAACTTCACGATTTGTTTGATAAATATTACAATGGTAAAGTTTTGCAAAAGATGCCAAGAAGTTTTCAGGAAGCAGTGATGATTATGTCGGTGAATTTTCCCGATGTTCTGGACAAATATGCTGTATCACCAGAGGTTCAAAATGGATTTTATGGTTTTAATAAGGATGTGACCGATAACCAACAAAATTACTACTTAAAAGATCTGATTTTTAACAAGTATGGTAATACTTACTGGTACTATTATATGTTCAAGTAAAATTCTATGAAGCTATATAATTATATAACTCTACTTGGTATTCTCGTCATAATCTCATGTACGGGTAAAAGTGAACATTTTCAGGAAGAATCAAATTATCCTGTTATAACTCCTGATTATATCGGTGTTACGGTTCCATACAATATAGCACCTTTAAATTTCTTAATTGATGGCAGCCCCTCCAGATCTCAATTAATAATTAAAGGGGTGGAAGGCATAATTAAAGTGAAATCCAAAGTAGGAAAGTTTGAAATTCCTGAAAAAAGGTGGAAAGAACTGTTAGAGAATTCAAAGGGGCAGTCGTTAGAATTCTCGGTAATTGTTGAAAATGGAACAGAAAAAATCAAGTATAAGTCTTTTACAGTCGATGTTAGCCCGGATCCCATAGATAAATACATTGCTTACCGATTAATACCTCCCGGATATGAATTGTGGAGTAAAATGGGCATTTACCAGCGAAATTTGGAAAGTTATACACAAACTGCCATATACGAGAATAGGCTTTCCAGCGAGAATTGTGTAAACTGCCATTCTTTCAGTATGCAAAATCCTGATAATATGTTGTTTCACATGAGGGCTAAGTTTCCCGGAACCATATTGATTCGTGATGAAAAAATCGAAAAATTAAATACCAAAACCGATCAGATGATCTCAGCTTTGGTTTATCCTTCGTGGCACCCGTCCGGAGATTTTGTGGCTTTTTCGGTTAACAAGACAATGCAGTTCTTCCACTATAACCACAAAAACAGGATTGAAGTTTACGATGCAAAGTCGGATGTGGTTGTATATGACGTGAATAAACATGAGGTTTTATCATCTCCGTTACTATTTTCAAATAGTTCGTTTGAAACTTTTCCTACTTTTTCGCCTGATGGAAAAACCTTGTTTTTCTGTACAGCAGATTCAGTAGAAATGCCTCAGCAATATAATAATGTAAAATACAGTTTATGTAAAGTTGAGTTTGATCCGGAAAAACGTCGTTTCGGAGAAAAGATCGATACGCTTTACAATTCAAAGTTTCACGATAAGAGTGTTTCTTTTCCGCGCGTTTCTCCCGATGGGAAATTTTTGGTTTTCACTCTTTCTAAATATGGAAATTTTTCGATCTGGCATAAAGATGCCGATCTTTGGTTACTCGACCTGGCGACAGGTGAATACAAGCCCATGGAAAATGTAAATAGCAATGATGTAGAAAGTTATCATTCGTGGAGTAGCAATAGTCGCTGGTTGGTATTCAGCAGCCGGAGAATGGATGGCTTATATACCCGGCCTTTTTTTACTCATATAGACAATGTAGGCAATGCGAGCAAACCATTTCTGCTTCCTCAAAAAAACACTGATTTTTATGATGAATTTATGAATTCGTATAACATACCCGAATTTATCAAAGACAAGGTTGAAAACAGAAAATTTGATATAGCAGAGACGGCAAAAAACAATAAAGGTATTGACGTTACCTTTAGTATGCAAAAATAGCCGGATTTACATTTCCTCGAAATTATTGTTTGTGGCCTCTTTGATTGCTATGCACTCCATTTCCACTAACCATGCCGGGCGACAGATAGGAGCGAGGGTAATTATTTTGGGGATACCGGGAAATTCTTTTTCCATTTTTTCGTTTACGATCTTGTAGTCAGCTGTGTCTCGAAGATAGACAATTATTTGAGCGAGATCATCGAACCCGGAATTTGCTTCATGCAGCAAAGCCCGAACATTTTCGATCATTCTGTCGGATTGTTTCAATATATCTCCTTCGTGTAAAACCTTCCCTTTATTATCAATACTTGCGGTTCCGCTTATATAGATGTGATTTCTGTCACCGTATTTAATACAAACACCTCTCTCAAATGTTACCCCATAATCGTATGTAGAGCTCATATTCTCAGAGGCATAAAGAAATTGGATCTGTTCTTGGCTTAAACCATCAATGGCGTAAGCATCAAAAAGCAAAGTCGTCTTGGGGTTGGCGTGTCGTCCCGCAATTCCGGTACTGGCTATATAGTGAGTCTTTTCGGTGAGATTATGTAAGGTGAAATTATTTTTTCTTGCTTTTACAACGCCGCTGTAATTATTATCAATATCGGAAACAAACAACCACGTACGAACGCAGTTGTCTTTCAGGGAACACTCCACTTGTTGAAGCTGTTCTTCGTAATTTATTAAAATCTGATCTGTTTGTTGTTCCGAATTTCCGGTTGTTTCATACATTTCTGTAGCAAGATAGTGTTTGTAACCGTTGTGTTGGAATCCAAACAATGAATTGTTTTGCACAGGTATACCGATATCTTCTGCTTTTGATAAAAACCAAACCCATAGAGCAATTTTAGTGCCGTTAAGCGGAGGTTGCTGAACAATAGATACCGCACAGAACGGTAATTGACCTAAGGCTGATTTTAAAGGATTTATCTGGTTTTCTATGTCACTCAGAAAATAACGTTTAAAAACAGCAACCATTTTTGTCTTTTTTACAAACTTTTCATATGCTGAATGTAAATTGCATAATTGAGTATTAAAATCAGCATTATCTAAACTGACGTGGAACACAGCATGACATTCCTGATTAGATCTTTTTGCACCAAAACTCGAAAATTCTATTCTTACATTTTGATTAAAACTGAGCGTACCGTAATTCATTATATTGTTAGAGATTAAATTTAATAAACTTGGAAATCCGCAATCATTTTATTCTTCCCAAACCAAATAAGCCGACACTAGCCAGTGATTCAGTTTGTTATCCGAAATTGGTGTAGATTCCGGAATGTTGATGGTAAGCGTGTGATTGCCTGCAACAAGGTTAGGTAGATTAACTTCCACGGGTGGAACATCGCTGCCGGGGCACCAGTTACTGCGCGATAAATCGGACGAAGCCAGCGGTTCCTCAATTTCTTTAACAGCCCGTTTGCCTTCGTTGCTGATATAAGCCATGTCTCTCTTCATTAGCCAGACGCCGGAGGTAGGGTTAAATCGGCGAAATGAAGCACAATCTGTCCTCCATGGCAGAAAATTTAAAACTTCTTTCCCATTTACATATAAAATATTTTTCTGTGGATGAAATTCATCACCACCCGAATGCCCGCCATGTCCTGTAGCAATGTATTTCAGACGAATATTTTTTGCATTTTTTGGAATATTAAACGGAATTTTCACATCTTTTCGCGAGAAAATATCGGGAATCTTTTGCCCGATGTAATAGTTTGTATTTATAAGCGGTTCAACGTGTGTATTCGGTTTTTTATCGTGTTTCAGGTTGCTTTCGGTAAATGACAATTCAACGTCAACTTTGTAACCTTCTTTTGTCCATGTGTCGATAAATAGGCCCACATAAATTTCTCCTTCAAGCAGAGGAAGCAAATCGGTGATATTTTGTTTCCAAACCACATTTTCAGCCCATCCGTCCACATAAACCGGTCGTCGCTTTTTCGAGACCGAATCTTCATTGTTACTGAAGTGCCCCACGCCGAACGGCGTCATAAATCGCATCAATTCAACTGTCGGAATATAATCCATTCCGTTAACAATTCCACTTAGTTGTTCGTATTTCAAAGTATCTTGTTGAGGATATGAGGCTTTATTGGCAGCAATATCCAGCATTGTAATCTTAGAATTCTGTGGTATTACAAAGCACGACCCCGATTTATCCCACGGATCACCATTAGAAACCAGCGAAATACTGATACCGGTTTCAGTATAATTTTTAAATTCAGGAACCTGAATTTTTTTCAATACAATCCTTCCATTTCCCAAGTAGATAAGTCCGTCTTTTTCAACAACGCCATCTGGAAAATCCGATGGGTTAAAAAGCACAGGCGTGTTTTGAAAAATGGAAATATTGACAGGTTTTTTTGTTCTGTTTTGAGCAAAAATTCCCAAAGCAAGAAAAAGTAGAATTGCTACAAAGTATGATCTTTTCATAAAAAATGAAGTGTTGTTTTGATGTTCAGAAAAAGTGGCCCCTGGTGTTATTTACTGATCATCGGAAACAATTCCCTAATTTCCGATTCGTTGGGTTGTCTTCCGTATTCGCATATTTCGAAAGCTTCAGCATCGGTTATTTTATCAGCTTTGCCCTTTCCGTACCATTTCATAAGAGATTCTTTCACTGCCGGCATAACAGTTCTTCGTCTGCCGGATTTCAACCATTCAATTCGTTCTTTTTCTCCTTTCGGAACATTCATATCCTGTCCTGCCGTCCACGGAAGCCATTCGAAATACTGTGATTCGTGTGCAGCCATAGCATAAATTTTTTGATCGATAACGTCAGAAATATCCACCGCTATATCGGGTGAAAATGGATAGGGTTTTTGAAATCTGTCCTGAGCGTAAAGAAATACGGGATTCTTCTTCAACGGAGGGGCATCGGGTGTCACATTGGGAACAATTACCATATATGCAGCGTCTTGCAAAACAATAGCTGTATTTCTGTGATCGGGATGATAGTCGTATGGCCTTGGACCAATCACAATATCTGCATTCCATTCCCGTATCAGGCGGATAACCTGATGACGAACTTCTAATGTAGGCATTAGTTCTCCGTCGTGATTATCCAGGACTTTGTATGTTACACCAAATCGTTTTCCGGCTTCCTGGGCTTCGGCTCTGCGGATTCTTGCTAATGCTCCGCCGCCTTTGGATTGATGCCCTGCGTCACCATTTGTAAGCGATACGAACATCACATTATGTCCAAGTTTGGCAAACTTGATCGCTGTTCCGCCTGCTGTTCCGTCCGGATCATCGGGATGGGCGCCGATTACAATTACATTTACTTTTTTATCCTGACTTAATATAATGCCAAATGGAAGGAGTACAAAAAGAATAGAAACGAGATACTTCATGATAAGCTTAATTTGATTGTCCTTTACAAAATTATAAAAAACAATTATATTTGTAGATAAAATCCTTATTTGTTATGCGAATAAAAGAAATATTGCAAATTTTAGAAAATCTGGCTCCGATTCCGCTTCAGGAAGATTTTGACAACAGTGGATTACAGGTTGGCGACGTAAATCGGGAAGTAACCGGCGCTTTACTTTGTCTGGATGTAACGGAGAGTGTGATTGACGAAGCTACTTCACTGGGATGTAATTTAATAATTTCACATCATCCGCTGGCTTTTAAATCGTTTAAGTCACTTACGGGGCGTACTTACGTAGAACGTTGTATGATAAAGGCCATAAAGCACGATGTCGCGGTTTATTCTGCACATACCAATCTGGATAACACTGTGGGAGGTGTGAATTTCAAACTTGCTGAAATGCTCGGTTTGCAACAAATCAGAATTTTAAGTCCCCAGAAAGATGCGTTGCTGAAATTAGTTTCGTTTGTTCCTGAGTCGCATGCAGAATATGTACGAAATGCCTTGTTCAACGCAGGTGCCGGAAATATTGGGAACTACGATTCGTGTAGTTTTAACTTACACGGCGATGGTACTTTCAGGGCAAATGAATCGGCAGATCCTTTCGTTGGAGAAGTAGGTAAGTTGCATGTTGAGAAAGAAGTGAGAGTAGAAACTGTTTTACCAAAATTTAAGCAGGCTGATGTGCTGAGGGCGTTGTTATCTGTTCATCCCTACGAGGAGCCGGCTTACGATTTTTATCCGCTGAAAAACGATTGGACGCAAGCCGGAAGCGGGGTAGTGGGCGTATTACCCGAACCGATACCGGAGCAAGAGTTTCTGTACCTACTTAAAGATGTATTTAACTTGCCGACAATCCGGCACACCAAATTGCAGAACCACGAAATTCACGACGTGGCTTTGTGCGGTGGGTCGGGTGCGTTTCTCATTCCCGAAGCCATCGGTTACGGCGCCGATGCGTTTATTACCGGTGAAGCCAAGTATAACGATTTCCACGATGTGGAAGGGCGTTTATTGCTAGCTGTTGTAGGGCATTATGAATCGGAAATTTGCACAAAAGATATCTTTTTCGATGTGATTTCGAAAAAATTTCCTACCTTTGCAGTACATAAATCGGCGTTCGATTCGAATCCCGTGAAATATCTGTAAAAGAAAGCGGTCTGACGGTGTTCCCGCAGTTACAGATGAATGTAGTAACGAAACAATAAATTGTTTGGTTACTGCATTTTTTTATCGAAATATTTAATAATAAAGAATATGGCAACAAGAAGAAAAACTACAGTAGAAGATATAGCGGTTGACGAAAAACTGAAATCGTTATACAAACTGCAATCTTATCTTTCAGAAATCGATAAGATTAAAACCTTAAGAGGTGAACTTCCTCTTGAAGTAGCTGACCTTGACGACGAAATTGCCGGATTAGGAACGCGTGTAAATAAGTTTGAACTCGATTTGAAAGAACTAAGCGAAATGACTAAGGGTGAGAAAATTAAAATCGAGACCAGCAAGACCAAAATCGAGAGATACAACAAACAACTCGAAAATGTTCGTAACAGCAAAGAGTTCGATCATTTATCGAAAGAGGTAGAGTTTGAAACGCTTGAAATTGAATTGGCAGAAAAGCATATCCGTGAAAATGCGCATGCAGAAAAGAATATTAAAGAACAAATTGCTGCTGCAAATGAGCTTTTAAACGAAAAAAATATTGACTTGGAAGCTAAGAAAAAAGAACTCGACGATATAGTATCGGAAACTAAAACGCAGGAAGAGAAGATACGTGAAAAAGCTAAAAAAACCGAAACCACTATCGAACCTCGTTTGCTTACTGCTTTTAAACGGATACGTAAAAATGCCCGCAACGGTTTGGGAATCGTGCCTATTCAGCGTGGCGCTTGCGGTGGTTGTTTCAACAAAATTCCACCACAGAAACAAATGGATATAAAAATGGGTAAGAAAATTATCGTTTGCGAGTATTGTGGACGTATTATGATAGATCCGGAATTGGCAGGAGTTTCGATAGACTGAATATAGAAACGGGGCTTTCACCATTTGAAAGTCCCGTTTTGTTTCAAGTTCATTATCTTTTGTAAAAGGTTATCAATTGCAGTGCAGACAATGTTTTCGGTGTATGCTGAGTCTTTCTCCACATCGTTCGCATGTCCATTTCTGTTCTTCATTTTTTAGAAATGCTGATAATCCATTTTGTTGAATGCTTTGCAAATTTTCGATAAGGCTTGTGTTGTAATTTGTTCGGTACCTTTTATCTAATTGTCTTAAACGCTTACACGGAAAATCTTTACATTCATAACAGAACCCGGATTCTGTAGCTTGTAATTTTTGGCAATTGCTTATCACACAACGTAGACAACTGTTCATTTTATATCCGGTTGTTCTTCTGCAGCCGTGGCATTGATTTTTATCCCGTAGATGTGCAATGCACACACTGCAATTGATTCCGCAAGGAGCGATCATTAATTTCTCCATCTTCCCAACCGCTTCATTCCGCGGGTAAAGAGCCACGTCATAAATTTGTTGTTCCCACTCTCAATCATCTTTTGACGACAAAATTCCTGAAATTCTTTCACATCGGTTCCTGTGTAAGTGAATTCACCGTTTTGATAACAGTAACTGCAATATAAGGCATTACTGCTTCCATCAGCATTTGTACCACCGCCATTTGGGTCTTTGCTTATTGGCATTCCGCAGCTCTGACACATTTTATTCTTTGCTTTCATAATTTCAACCTGTTTTTATACTATTCAAGTTATTAGCTTGCGAATGATTATTACTAATAATACACTGGCTTTCCCGGGAAAGTACTTCCAATCATAAACCGAAGAGTAATCCAGTGCGTTGTTCCGTCGAGCGTTGAAATTGACTTTTTGTAATCTGGGATTTGGCACTGATACCGGAGTCCCACTTTCAGGATTCGATTGATAGCGCCGACTGCGAAATTTTTATCGGGAACATTGTAGTCAATACCGATTCCCAGGTTTATACCCAAACCATCTACTTTGAAAGTGTTGAGCGCCGGGTCGGAATTGGATGTTTTCAAATTCGGTTCAAAAAAGCTATATGCCAGTCCTGCATAGGGATAGATGCTGAATTGTTCCACATCGAAATTTACACCTAAATTGGCCCCCACAAACGCGTGGATGGAACCCGAACCTGACGGCCATTGGCTTTCTCCAACCGGAATGTCTTTTGTCAGTTTGTTTGCCGAAAATCCGCCGTTAGCCATTAAAAATACGTTTTTATAAAATACGCCCACTTCTGTGTCTGCGGCAAATCCGGGATTGAAATGCGCTGCTAGGCCACCTTGTGGAACCATTGTTCCCATTCCTACTCCCCATGAATAAGCCCAGGGTGAGGGTTCAATCCGATAATTTTGTCTGTTTTGTT
>DCEG01000040.1:29916-46253 GCA_002316835.1 Bacteroidales bacterium UBA1035
TGTTTTGTTTTTTATCTTTTTGTAGTAAATAAATATTAACCATCCGGCCGTAAGCAACATAATCAGTAACGCGATGTAAGCGATAGTATCAGTGACTTTAATGCTTTGAGGTTCGAAACGGAATTCTACTGTATGTTTTCCAGTTGGAATAGGAAGTGCACGAAGTGTGTAATTGGCGCGAAGCATCTCAGCCGGTTGTCCATCGATGGTGATTTTCCATCCTTTGGGGTAATACACTTCGGAGAAAACGGCGAGTTCGTCTTTTTTTGCGTCAACGTTGTAAGTAATAAAATTGGAATCGTAACCGGCAAGCTGAATCGTTGACGAAGAATCGGCGGGAGTTATGTTGATGCCTTGCAAAATAGGTTCATACTTTTTGTCGGCAACGGCTTGTGTATGTAAATCGATAGTTGCCAGTGCGTCAATTTCTTCATCGGCATTGTTCACAAACTGAATATCATTTACAAACCAGGCATTTCCCATAGCATACGGATTTTCAACAGGAACGGTTCCACCTTGTGTGGGCATAATTACCCATTTGGTATTCAGCATATTCAGTACCTTGTATCCATCAGCATTCACAGTATCCATCGCCCCCTGTGTGTTGACAATATCTTGTTGCAATGCACCCATTTCTTTGGACAGATGTACATCGATCATATCTTGGTATCGTCTCAGTTTTGCCGCGTGATATCCGCCGATAACTTTGTGATAATAAGGCGTAACGCCATCGTTGAAAGTGCTGGTTGCCATATTGAGCACACGGTAATATTTTGTGGTATCCTGCAAAATAATTTCATCGGTTTGTGTTTTTGTAAACATCTGTTGCTGACTGGATTTTGGGGTGAAATCACCATCGTTGAGGTAACGTTTATTCACGCTCCACATGTCGATAAGGCACAACAACAATATTGCACTTACTGCCCATTCCGGTTTTATTTTTTTGTTGATAAGTAACCACAATAAAACAGTCCCTATAGCAATGATAAAAAAGCTTCTCCAGGCATCGGCAGTGAAAATTGAAACACGCATATCGGTTAGGTTGCCTATTACAGCTTGAACGTGTTCCGTCGGCAACGATTGCAGTTGCTGCATCTCGAAATTGGAGATATACGATGGGAAAAACAGTTTTGGTGCAAGGGCAAAAAGTAACGTAAATCCACCCGTGACACCTAAACTAATATACAGGTATTTCATGTTGTCTTTAAGTATTTCTGGCTTTTGGATAATTTCCTTTACTGCGAGCGCTGCCAGCAATGGAATAGTAAATTCTGCGACCACCAAAATAGACGAAACAGTTCGGAACTTATTATACATCGGAACATAATCAATAAAGAAATCGGTAAGCGGCATAAAATTTTTGCCCCACGATAGCAATATCGAGAAAATTGTTCCTGCCAGAAGTGCCCACTTCATGGGACCCTTTACGATAAAAAGTCCCAAAATAAACAACATCAACACAAAAGCACCCGCGTAAACCGGCCCAGATGTTCCGGGCTGATCGCCCCAATATTGCCCGATTTGCCGGTACAATTCGCGGTACTCAGGGCGCGCTTTTTCCATAGCTTTCGCATTTTCAGAAATCGGAACAGAGGCTCCGCCTTTGGTATTGGGAACAAGAAGCGTCCATGTTTCGCCAATGCCGTAACTCCACGCGGTTATATAATCGCGCTCCAGTCCGTTATCGGATTTGTTCTCAGCTCCGTGGTGAGATAATTCCGATTTTCCACGCATTGTTTCTTTCGAGTATTCGTAGGTATGATACAAATTGGACGAATTTGCCAGCACTCCAATCAGTCCGGCGACAACAACAACGGCTGTTGATTTCAAAAAATCGGTAAGTTTTTTCTCACGAATAGCTTCCACCAGAAAAGCAACAACTATAAAAAACATCAGAAAGAAAAAGTAATAACTCATCTGAATATGGTTCGCCGATATTTGGAATGCCACGAAAATCATGATAAGCAGTGCTCCCAATAAGTGTTTTTTTCGATATACATACACCAAACCTGCAATCGTTGGTGAAATATATGCCAACGTAATAAATTTCCAGATATGGCCTGCTGCGATAATTATGAAAAAGTACGATGAAAAGGCCCAAATTATTGCTCCCAGTGCGCTGATCAACGGCGATGCTTTAAATGCCCGCATCAGGATGTAAAAACCGAGCAACATGATGAATACCAGAAAAACATAATTCGGCAAAAAGAGTTGATACGCTTTTTTTGCTAAATCCAGCGGTTTACTGGAATCGTATGTGGGGCTCATCTGATACGATGGCATTCCGCCGAACATGGAGAGATTCCATCGGGTGCGTTCACCGTCGTGACGAGACATAAAATCTCGCTGTTCCTGTCCTTGTCCGATGGCGGCTAGCGAGTCGTGCTGTGTGATAACGCGACCGTCCATAACTGCCGGAGCAAAATAGATAAATGAGATAAGGATAAATGAGATGATTACGATTAAATCGGGCAAAAATTTCTTGAGTTCCTGGGAATTTTTCATCGTTATATTGCTTGTGAGTTTGTTATCGAAATTAATTTGTTTTGGGTGCTATTTTGAATTGTTATCGGAATTATTAGTAAGTATTTAACCTTGCTCCCGTCTATTGACGGGTATTTCCCTTTCATCAAAAGTGAAAATTTGCAGGCTGCAAATAGATATCAAAAGGTAAATATATTACCGGTGTGACTGTTACCTTTTGTTCCGACAAAATGCAAATTTACAAGATTATTCTCGTAAAACTACCTTTTATGGGCCGTAAATCGTTCTAATGTTTCCTTTCTCAAAATTTTATTAGATACTGAATAAACAAATTGCGGCATATAAAACAGTTCTTTTGGTATTTCGTATTTTTGTAAGTTGTATCGAAAGTTTTTCTTGAGTTCTGCTTCTTTTTCTGCAGAATATGGGTTAGATTCAATAATCAAAACAACCTTGTAACCGAGGGCTTTATCGGGAATGGATGTAATAAAAAAAGATGAATCAATTAGTGTTTCCAGTTTTTTTTCAATAGCTTCGGGGGAAACTTTTATTCCGCCCGAGTTTATTATCGTGTCTGCTCTACCTATCCATCTGAACGAATTGTCACTCGTGAGCTTTACTATGTCATTGGTTACGAACTCTGTGTCAGACAAGTGAGGAGCTGTTATTACAAGACATCCGCGTGAATCCTGACGGATCGTGACTCCATCAAGAGTCGTGAAATCTTCTGATTTTGTTTCTCCGTTAATACGTCGTAACGCAATGTGCGAAGCAGTCTCGGTCATTCCATATGTTTCGTAAAGTGCCACCGGGATTTTCTGTGCCACCTTTTCGAGGTGCAATCCAACGCTTCCACCACCCACGATGCAATTTTTTATCGGAGTTTTTCCCATACTCATTATTGAGTTTTGCAACTGATAAGGAGTAATGGCAACAAAATCGATTTGGGAGCGTAGCCTTGTAAAAGGATTAGCTGCCGGCTTGGTAGTAATAAGATTGAATTTACCTTCAATTGCCCGTACCAACATCATTTTTCCAGCAATATGCGAAGCAGGTAAACACAGCAATGCTGTTTTGGATTCATCCATTCCGAAAAAACGGTTGGTTATCCTGGCAGAATTACGCATAGCGGTTTTCGATAACAAAATCTCCTTGGGTACACCTGTGGAACCGGATGTGTGTAACACAACCGTAGCTGAGTTATTAAACCACTCACTCAGAAAATGAAAGATATCTTTTTCCCAATCTTCACAAGTTTGTAAAGTTTGTTCTGTTTTTTCAACATCGTATAATAGATCGTTTAATTTTATATGCATTTTCTCATTTATAAAACAGAACTCAAATCCCAATTGCGATGTATGTCATAAAACAATTGTGCATTTTTTATTTCGAGGGGTGAGGGAATGTTATTTTTGTAAAGCAAGCCTGTACCCAGTCCTTGCGGTAGTGTTGTCTGAAGCGATGCAGTCCATTGTGCGATGGCATTTAGTCCTATATTGCTCTCCAATGCCGATGTTATCCACCATCCTATGTCCCTTTTCTTGGCTAATGCTATCCATTGTTCTGCAACGGTGAAACCGCCTATTAAAGATGGTTTAAGGATGATAAAATGTGGTTTTACCTGTTCGAGCAGGGTTTTATTGGGTAATATGCCTATTAATTCTTCGTCCAGAGCAATGGGGATAGGCGATTTCTCACAAATTACGGCCATTTCTTCCCATTGGAGAGGTTTTATAGGCTGCTCGACTGAATGGATGTGGTATTCTGAAAAAAGCTTTAGATTTTCTAATGCATTTCTCGGACTGAAGCCGCCATTAGTATCCAACCTGATTTCAATATCGCTGGGCGAAAACTCTTTTCTTATATCAGTCAGTAGGGTAAGCTCAGTTTCCAGCTCCAAAGCGCCTACTTTTATTTTTATGCATCGATATCCTGCATCTATTTTTTCGCGAATCTGTTTTCGCATAAATTCCTTGCTTCCCATCCACACCAATCCGTTTATGGGAATTCCGGTTTTTCCTTCCGAAAACGAGCTCTTAAATAATCGGTGTAAACCTCCTTGTTTTAAGTCTATTGCAGCAGTCTCCAGCCCAAAAGCGATGGATGGAAATTCCGATAGTCTTATTTGTGTTATGTTTTTCCCCTGATCGATATCGGAACAGAGTTGTTTGAGCGCCTGTTCGTAATGGTGTGGCGGATCTATACTGAGCCCCGGTATTGTAGAGCATTCACCTATTCCCATCATTCCGTTTTCTTCCAATATCAAAAAGGATGAAGATTTACTATACAAAACCCCACGCGATGTACCCGCCGGAAATTTAAACCGGAAGTCAATAGTGGTGTAACGGGCTCTCAACATAGTTCTTTGTTTGAACGAAATTTACGGCAATTTAGGATATTTCCCAAAATCGGGTTTGCGTTTTTCCAGGAACGCTCGTTTTCCTTCATGAGCTTCTTCCGTCATATAGTAGAGCATTGTAGCATTTCCGGCAAGTTCCTGAATACCTGCTTGTCCGTCTAGTTCGGCATTCAATCCGGCCTTAATCATTCGCAAAGCCAATGGGCTGTGATTCATCATTTCCTTACACCATTTCACGGTTTCGTTTTCTAACTCTTCAGAAGGTACAACCGTGTTTACTATTCCCATATCCAAAGCTTCCCGAGCAGAATATTGACGACAGAGAAACCAGATTTCACGAGCCTTTTTCTGGCCGACAACGCGAGCCAGATATGAAGAACCGAATCCGGCATCAAAGCTTCCTACACGCGGACCGGTTTGGCCAAAGATAGCGTTTTCCGAAGCGATGGAAAGATCACATACAACGTGCAACACATGGCCACCGCCGATAGCATATCCATTTACCATTGCTACAACAGGCTTTGGAATGCTGCGGATAGCTTTCTGCAAGTCCAGCACATTCAGACGCGGAACGCCGTCTTTACCGATGTATCCGGCAATATTTTTTACATTTTGGTCGCCGCCGGCGCAAAAAGCCTTGTCGCCTTCACCGGTAATGACCACTACGGATACGTCGTTGCTCTCGCGGCAGTAAACCATCGCTTGCAGCATTTCCTGAATGGTGTCGGGTGTAAATGCATTGCGGTATCGCGGACGATTGATAGTGATTTTTGCGATTCCTTCGAAATATTCAAACTTTATTTCTTCAAACTCTTTTATAGTTGTCCAGGTCCTCATATTTTTTTGTTTTTATTACGTGTTTTGGGTTTCGAGCTTTATGTTTCTGAAATATTCGCGATATGCTTCTGTATTGGCATCGCTATCTGTAAATATTTCTAATATCATAGCTTTTGTTGAATTGAAAAGTACGTCGAGTTTTGATGATAATTCTTCTGTGCCGGAACACGAAAGATAATCAATTCCATAAGCATCAGCTAACGATTTTATTTTTGTATTATGTGGAGTTGTGAATAGCTCCAGACAGTTATCCATCAATTGTTTATCGCCGATGAACCGGAAAATATTACCACCGTTATTATTCATTACAATGATCTTTAAGTTGTTAGACACATGGTTGTGCCACAGTCCGTTAGCTCCGTATATGAATGAAAGGTCACCCGTGAGAAAAACCGTTGGTTTATCGGACAATAAAGCGTAGCCGGCTGCTGTAGCCAAACTACCATCAATTCCCGAAACACCCCTATTGCAGAGATAAGTAATACCGGGTTGTGCCGGAAAAAGCTGCGTCCATCTTACCGAAGTACTGTTGGCTAATTGTAAAACGGATTTTTGTGGTATTTGTTCTAAAACAGCCTTGGTTACTGTCATATCCGACAACGATGGGATATCAACAAATGATCGGTGTTGCTTTTCAATAACACTAACCTCTGACAGGTACATATTTGCGAAGTTGCTTCCGGTTTCAATGTAAGGCATCAAAGGCAGCACATCAATTGCTTTTACCGGTAATATGGAGGTAAGGCTGTAGTAAGTATCGGCATATGGCATTGTTGATTCGATCTGCCATTGCTCTGCTGCCGGATGTTTTCGTAAAAACATTTTCAATTGTTTACAGATAACTGAATTTCCTATCGTAATAAGTAAATCCGGAGCAAATTCGCTGTTATCTGTTTTATTGTTTATTCTTGAAAATAGCGATTCCGGTTGCGTGACAACGTAATCCCCGGATATGTTGGATAAGTTTTCAGCTATCACCACCACATCCGATTGTTTAGATAATTTATCAGCTAATTCAGTCATCGCTTCGCTTTTCGGAAAAATGCCGAAAACAATAAGCTTACGTTTATGACGGACCCAATCGGTTTGTAGTTGTTGCAGCTGAGCATCTTCTATCTTTGCCGTAATGTCAGTTGTTTTAATTATTTTGGGATGGCTGTGTGTTTCCGGGAGTGCTACGTAAACAGGTTCCCGCAAAGGCACATTGATGTGTACCGGCCCTTGCGGATAGGTGAGTGCAGTATTGATGGCCTGAGCAACCTGTCTGTCTGAAAACCTTAAATCGGTTTCCGAAACGGTTTCCGTGGGAATTGTAAAAGATGCCTTTATGTAATTGGCAAAAATATTATCCTGCCGCAAGGTTTGTCCGTCTGTTTGGTCTATCATTTCCTGCGGACGGTCCGCCGTAAATATAAGCAGAGGCAGGTGCTGATAGTATGCTTCGGATATCGCCGGTGCATAATTGAGAACGGCAGTTCCTGATGTACAAACAAGTGCAACCGGGTGACTGCTCTGTTGCACCATCCCAAGTGCAAAATATGCAGCCGATCTTTCATCGGTAATACTCAGACAATCAATTTCACCGTGTCCGGCAAAAGCAAAAATAAGCGGAGCATTACGTGATCCCGGTGAAATTACGGCTTTTTGTACACCATAGCGATCACATATTTCAGGAATATTTTTTATTCCTTGTCGAAAATGAAAATCCATTTTAAGAATTTATTCAAGTAAATGATAAAACTACTACAACATTTTAATTAGATAAGCCCTGCGGCCATTGTGTCCGACTTATGGCGTTTCAACGCCACGACTCCAGATAAATATCAGGATAAGAACGAAGTTCGTATATCATTTCGTTCAAAACAAAATCAATCTTACAAGCACTATCAATTTAAAATGCTGCAACAAATAATTCAACGAACTTAATGTTTCTCCAGCCTATTTTCTCAAAAAAACAGATGCAGAGTTTCTGAGAACAAAAATAACAACAATATTTTATTCTCCCGATATTTTTCAGAATCTCGTTGTTTTACCTTAGACGAATAGATCGTCCACGTCCCGATAATTATCGAGGGAGAATATCGCCCATTCGGGCGGACTCGCATTAGCTTTTAGCTTATTATTGATCAGTTCATCTCTTTGCTAAAGCCAATAGCTAATAGCCGGTAACTTGTACATAGTTGCAACAGTTATCGATTAATAGAGAAATCGATTACGTTTTGTATGGTTTTCATTTTGTTTTCGGTTTCACTCCACTCGTCTGTGGCGACGGAAGATGAGGTGATTCCCGCACCAGCGTATAGGACATATGATTTACCGAGCAGTTCAACGCAACGTAAATTTACGTAAAGGTTGGTTTGTTGGTTGATGTTTACCGGCCCCAAAAATCCACAATAATACTTGCGGTTATGCCGTTCGTTTTCCAAAATAAAATTGCACGCTTCTTGTTTTGGAAATCCACCGGTAGCGGGAGTGGGATGAAGTGATTTCAACAAATTATCGGTTTGTTGCCCGTTTATGGGTAATGAGAACTCGAAAGTTGTTTGCAAATGAATCAATTGTCCGGCCTGTATGTTGTGCGGTACTGACCTTTTATAATCGCTTATACCACTTTCTTTGAGGATAGTTTCAATAAAATCGGATACAATTTTCTGTTCTTCCTGCTCTTTTTCTTTCCAGGTGTACTCTTCCACCGGTTTTTCCATTTTGTATTGTGTTCCGGCCAACGATACTGTCTTTGCCGTGTTGTTTTCACTTTCTATCGTCAGTAACAGTTCGGGTGTGGCGCCGGACCAGCGGCCTGCTTCAGGTATCTGAAAGAGGTAAGTCATAGCTGTAGGGTACTTTTCTGAAAGATTACAGAAAAACACTTCGGTTTGAAAATTCTCAGTCGTTTTCGCCACTTTTATTCTGGAAATTACAACTTTGTCTACCTGCTTGGTTTTTACAAGGGAGATGACTTCCGTTACATTCGAGATGAACTCTTCGCTTGATGTCGTAACCGGTGTGGATCGAATTATCTCTTCTAACCTCTTAAAATTGTCACATCGATTTATTTTTGAGAAAATTTCATCGTCAAAGTCATTGTTTTTCAAAATTATATCGGGAGATATGAAAAAAGCACTGTCTCCTTTGGTATCGCTGAAAGGAATAATGATAAATCCCTGTTTTTCTCTAACTTGTTCCAAAGATGATATACGCTCCGGGTTCGACAATTGTATAAATGTATAGATATCCGGAGTGTTTGGCAACCGATACGAAACAAATGGGATATTTTTATCCAACAAAATGCGAAGAAGTGTTTTCAGTTTGGTGCTTCTACCGATTAGCGTGTTCATCAGGCGTTATTTTCTTTGCGTTTTACAGGTAATATGGAGTTGGTCAGGCGGCAAATTGAAAGTAACTTTCCGTTTTTGTCTTCGATTCTGATTTCCCACACGTGTTTGTTTTTTCCTTGATAAACGAGTGTACCTGTGGCTTGTACTTTGTTTTCATTGGTTGACGCCACATGACTGCCGGAAATTTCAACCCCCAACACCGTAAAATCCTTGTCTATTACGGCGAGAGAACCCGCACTGCCAACGGTTTCGGCAAGCGCCATTGAAGCTCCTCCGTGCAGGCGTTTCATGGGTTGTATGGTTCTGTTGTCAACAGGCATAGTTGCAACGATATAGTTTTCTCCTATTTCGGTAAACTCTATGCCAAGATGGTCTATCATTGTATCCTTGCAAATATTGTTAAGCGTCTTTAAATCCATATTTTGGTGGTTTTTGGAGTCCTGAGTTGAGAATAGCTTTTGTTGTCTGCGATTAAATCTGGAATTACGGGTTGCAAAATACAAATTTACAGAATAAACCCGATAAGCTGCAAATAAAAACAGCGAAACTAAATTTGTTTCGCTGTTTTTGTGAGTTTTATCTATCCTGAATTGTCAGAATCTTTTACCAATCCCGCCAAGGTATATTTCTGTTATCCAATCTTTTCTCGATCTAACTTCCATCCGGCAGCCAAGCCTATACTGGAAGCATAAGAATAGTCTTCTTTAGCTAAATGGTTGTCCCTAAATTTAATTTCAATTCATTTTTTAGAGAATATTTGCTTGCTCCGATTCTGTTTCCGTCTGCCAAAATACAGATAAACAGGTTATTGATATTATAATAAGAATGACTGCCTTTTCACAAAATTCCATCAAAATCGTTTACCGATGGATATGCCAACACGGGGATAAGCTTCTGCGTCAGCATAGTCATTGTTGATGAAATTCCGTCCGGCACCACCGTAAATTTCACCAATCCAATTGTTTTTTGAGAGATATTTCCATCCCAGCGCGAATCCAAATCCTGCACCGGTTATGGATTTTTTATTGTCATATTCATTCCCTCCCGGATGAGAATAAGTTTCCATTACTCGTGAATATACAGCACTGTTTGCTTCAATAAAAAATCCGGCGCCGGATTTATCCATTGATTTGTTGTTACCACCGAAAAACCAACGGAAATAGGGAGTAAACATAATTTGATACGGGTTTATGTCTGTGTCAAGACTTGCCAATACGGATGCACCTATGCTGATGTCTGTATTTAAAATTCGTTCATACGAGATTTCAGGAGATGATCCAAAAATGGTCATGGGTAAATTCAATTTTATTTCATTTACCGGAATATCTCTTGATATTTTCCAACCCAACACACGATGTGCCCGTTGTGCAAATAAAGATGTGCTGCCTAAAAGCAGAACTGATAGTAAGAGTGTAAGTTTTTTCATAAATATTGCGTTTTTAGTTCGTAATTGATCTTACATACTCTATAGATGCAAAAACGGAAAAAACGCTGCACCGGATTGTGTTAAGAAAATGAAAAAAGCCTGAAGAATGTTGCGCAATGCAGCTTTCTTCAATAAGTGAACAAGATTCACGGCAATTATGCGTTAAAAGAATTTTAACTGATCTGACTTCCCGGTAATACTTCTTTCGATGGTTCAATCAGCGATAACGAACCATCGGCATTTTCTGCCGATAGAATCATCCCTTCGCTCATAATTCCGCGCAACTTTCGCGGTTCGAGATTGGCGATAAAGCAAACCTGTTTGCCTACCAACTCTTCTGGATTTGGATAATAGGCGGCGATTCCCGACAGGATAGTTCGTTTGTTGAGGCCATCGTCGAGCAGGAATCGAAGCAATTTATCTGCCTTCGGCACTTTTTCGCATTCCAGAACGGTTCCCACACGGATATCGAGTTTACCGAAATCGTCGTAAACGATGCTGTCTTTTATAGGTTTGGCTTTGTAGGTTTGTTGTTCGTTTGCCTCTTTGGTAGCATGAAGTTTTTCTACCTGTTTATCAATTGCTTCGTCTTCAATTTTTTCGAAAAGGAGTTCCGCTTTGCCTAATTCGTGCCCTTCGGGCAAAAGTTCAAAACTACCCAGTTTTTCCCAATCGAATTTATCGGCATTGATGAATGAGTAGATTTTTTTAGCGGAAAAAGGTAAAAACGGTTCGCTCACGATGGCCAGGTTGGCCACCATTTGCAGCGACAAGTTTAAGATTGTGGCTGTACGGTTCATATCTGTTTTAGCCGTTTTCCACGGTTCGGTGTCTGCCAGATATTTGTTGCCGATGCGGGCAAGAATCATTGCCTCTTTTTGCGCTTCGCGGAAATGGTACGTTTCGAGATTATATTCAACCGCTTGTTTCACTTTTTGCGCTTCGGCAATGGTTTCGCGGTCGTAATCGGTGAGTTCACCAATAGCTGGCACGTAATTGTCGAAATATTTTTGCGTGAGCACCAGCGCACGATTGATGAAATTTCCGAGAACTGCAACTAACTCGTTGTTATTTCGCGCCTGAAAATCTTTCCACGTGAAATCGTTGTCTTTGGTTTCGGGTGCGTTTGCTGTGAGCGCGTAGCGCAATACATCCTGTTTACCGGGAAACTCTTCCAGATACTCGTGCAGCCACACGGCCCAGTTACGTGAGGTAGATATTTTATCGTTTTCGAGGTTTAAAAATTCGTTTGCAGGAACGTTTTCGGGCAAAATATAGGAGCCTTCGGCTTTGAGCATAGCCGGAAAAACAATGCAGTGGAAAACAATATTGTCCTTCCCGATGAAATGGACAAGTTTGGTTTCTTCGTCTTTCCACCATTTTTCCCAATCGTTGGGTAACAACTCTTTGGTATTTGAAATATAACCGATAGGCGCGTCAAACCATACGTAAAGCACTTTTCCCTCTGCATCCTCCAGCGGAACAGGAATTCCCCAATCCAGATCGCGGCTCACGGCACGCGGTTGCAAACCCAGGTCGAGCCACGATTTGCACTGCCCGTAAACGTTCGATTTCCACTCTTTATGGTCTTCCAGAATCCACTGGTGAAGCCACGCTTCATGTTCATTAAGCGGTAAATACCAGTGTTTGGTTTTTCGCATCACGGGCACACTTCCACTCAAAGCCGATTTCGGGTTGATCAAATCTGTCGGGCTAAGCGATGTTCCGCACTGCTCGCACTGGTCGCCGTAGGCGCGTTCGTTACTGCAATGTGGACAAGTTCCGGTAATATATCGGTCGGCAAGGAATTGACCGGCTTCTTCGTCGTAATATTGCTCACTCTCGATTTCCTGAAATCCGCCGTTTTCGTATATTTTCAGAAAAATATCCGATGCTGTTTTTCTGTGAATATCGGATGTGGTACGTGAATAGACATCGAACGAAATTCCAAATTCTTCAAACGATTTTTTGATTAATTCGTGATACCTGTCCACGATATTCTGAGGCGTTACGCCTTCTTTCCGTGCGCGAATTGTGATGGGAATACCGTGCTCGTCTGAGCCTCCAACGAAAAGAATTTCTTCGCCTTTCAGGCGTAAATATCGGGCGTAAATATCTGCGGGAACATATACTCCGGCCAGGTGTCCGATGTGAACCGGCCCGTTGGCATACGGCAATGCTGATGTGATGAGTGTGCGTTTAAATTGTTTTGACATAAATCGAGTTGCAATTCAAAAAAGTAGAGACGCAATGCAGTGCGTCCGTACAGAAAATTAAGGTGCAAAGTTAGTAAAATTTACAGGATATGTAAGGTTGAGGCTGTCATTTGTTTCGCAACAAAGAAATCTTACTTTATTCCAGCCATTTCCTGAAATCAGCAGAACGGGATATACTTACCAATGCATCAGAATCGTTTTCGGGCTTAGGGTTCAGATCCACTTTGATGCGCGAGCGGGAATAAGCAGTCATGTTTGCGATGGCTCTAATATGAATAATCATTTTCCGATTGATGCGAAAAAATAATTTTGGATCGAGCCGGGTTTCTAAATTGTCGAGCGAAAAGTCCATCGGATACGATTTGTTTTGAAACGTTTTTAAGAAAACGCTTTTCTCCAAGGCATAAAAGTATGCGATTTCGGAAGTTTCAATACGCTTTATCTTTTCGCCTATTTGTATCACAAAATTTTCTTTATACTTTGCTTCTTTTCCATGTATAAACTGTAACAATGCGTCGATATCGATATTGAAAGCAGACCGCAAATTGTTGTATTTTGTGATACTTTCCGACAGTTCCGCTTTGCTTATAGGCTTTAACAGGTACGATATGCTGTTTACTTTAAATGCTTTCAACGCATATTCGTCATATGCTGTTGTGAAAATAATAGGCGTTTTTACATCTACTTTTTCGAAAATTGTGAAACTAACGCCGTCCGAAAGCTGTATGTCGAGAAAAATCAAATCGACAGTATTTTTCGATAACCATTGAATGCTCTGCTGCACGGAATCAATTTTTGCCATGATTTGCACATCGGGTTCAATCTCCATGAGCATTTGCTCCAGCCGGTCAGCTGCAATTTTTTCGTCTTCAATAATCAGCACTTTCATCTTTTTCTGCATTTAACAAGGGTAATCTGGCAATATATTGGTCATTTTCTATCAGAAAAACTGGAGTTTTATCAGAAATCATCAAATAACGTTTGATTAAATTTCTTTGTCCTAATTTCCCTGATTTATATTGTGAAATTTTTGGTCGCAAATTGTTTTTTACAATAATTTCGTCGTTTTCGCTGTATATTTCAATCAATAAATTATTTGACTGATTCACAGTATTATGCTTGAGTGAATTCTCCAAAAGGATCTGTAAAGACAATGGAGGAAGTTCCAAGGATAAATAATCCGAATTTACTGAAACGACATAACTTAGGTTATCACCATACCTGATTTTTTGGAGGAAAAGATAGGATTTAGCAAACTCCAACTCGCGACTAAGTTCAACCACAGGTTTGTCGATGGTTTCAAGAATATACCGGTAAACTTGCGAAAGTTTTTCGATAAATAGCTGAGCCTTTGTTATGTCTGAGTTCATCAATGCAGACAATACGTTTAAGCTGTTGAACAGGAAATGCGGTTCGAGCTGGCTTTTCAAAACTTCAAATTTTATTTCAGATAATTCCTTTTCAAGCAGTTGAGCTTTCAATCTGGCCTTTTGACCTTCGTTGTAATAAATATACGCTTCCAGAACAGCCAGTGCGATGAGATTAATAACAAATAGAATCTGAGTATTTCCCGTGAATAATTTAACAAAAGCCATTTCACCGGAATTAATCAGATAAGAAACACCCGAAAAAATAGCGGACAGGACAACAGCAAAAACAACAGAGTAAGTCAACAATAACAGAACGCGTTGTACGCTCTTTTCCTTCCATTTAAATGTTTTGTTCAGGTATTGAATCATTATAAGATTGAGGTAAACTATCAGGAATGTAGAAATGATGGATATTATTACCCCTTGAGCAAAACTATTGATGAAATCTGCAAAGCTGTGTTGAACATAAAATCCGTTGAAATGATTGTATGTGATGATAACGATCTGAAAAATGAGACTTACAAAAACAGCCAGTCTTATGATAATGCGGAAAGGAAATAGTGTATGTAGTTCTTTGAAAAGCATGATGTTGATTGATTTGCAAATATAGAGTTAAAACGGGACAAAAACAGAAACAGCAGCGGGAATTTTCCACTGCTGTTTAGTAATTCTTTAAAACTCGTAGAGAATACCCACACGTAATGAAATGTAATTCTGCCGGAGTGCGCGAACATTGCTGTCAAAATTGAGGTCGCGCTTCAATGAATTAAATTTTACACCCGGAGTCAGATGAAAATTCTTCCCTAACGGTATATTCAGTCCTGCCGCAAGCTGATATCCCCAGCCGTGGCCTGTGTCGCCAATGATGTCTCCCTGCGGATTATTTTCTACTTCGAGATGATTATACAACGCTGCGCCTCGCACGTAGTAACTTAGCGGAGTGCATCCAAGTGGATGTTTCCACTCCAATCCCATTATATAACCCGTTTCTTCAAAATCAATTTCTTTTCCGGCAAAGGATTCATCGGCCGATAATTGATTCCAGCCCCAACCTCCATATAATCCCAAATGAGGCATAAAGTTGTAATGAAGAAGGATTTCCCCGCCTAATCCTGTGTTGAGTTTAGCGTATGCCATTTTCGAAGTTGGAAAAGACACGCCAGCGTTCATTTCCACTCCGAAATTTTTGTACGGTTCATTGCTGCACACACTTTGTGCAAAAATATTTGATGATGTTACAATCATCACTACGACTAAGAAAAATACATTTGTTTTCATTTTTTGATGTTTTAAAAAATTAGTACTCAAGTTGATGATGCAAATGTATGTCATAGCGGATATCACCAAAAATAACAGTTGACGAACATGCAGATTTAGCAGTCAGCTGTGTTTATTTTGAAGATAAATGAATTTAGGCTGCTTTCTGAAACAAGAACAGTCATTAAGCGTTATAAAAAGAAAAAGTTTATGGATTTCAATATAAAAAGCAAAGTAGCCATCGTTGGCGGAAGCAGCAAGGGATTGGGTAAAGCATGCACTATTGCGTTAGCAAAAGAAGGAGTGAATATTGTGTTGTGTGCCCGAAACGAAGAAGCGTTGCAGAAAACCAGAACCGAAATTGAATCGTTGGGTGTTGAAGTGTTGGCTTTATCGGCGGATATGGCTTCTGCCGAAGATAATCAGCGGATTATAGATGAAACCATTCGGAAATTCGGAAGAATTGATATTTTAGTCAATAATTCCGGAGGTCCCAAACCGGGCACTTTTCGCGATATTTCCATGGAGGATCTGGATGAAGCGTACAATTCCGTGCTGAAATACAATATAAGGATGATTAAGGGCTGTTTGCCTTATATGGAAAAGAACGGGTGGGGCAGGATCGTGAATATTACTTCCATTACCGTGAAAGAACCGGCGCCGAATATGGTATTATCGAATATTTTTCGTTCCGCAGTGGTGAGTTTTGCCAAAACCATCAGCAAAGAACTGATCGCGAAAGGAATTACCATAAACAACGTGGCTCCCGGGTATTTTAAAACCGATCGCGTAACTCAATTAATGCAAGCCCGTTCCCAAGCCGAAGGTATTTCTATGGAAGAATACGAACAACAAGCCATTCAGGATTTCCCACACAAACGCTATATGGATCCCCAAGAATTGGGCGATTTGGTATGTTATTTATGCTCCGAACAAGCGAAATCGATTACCGGAACTACGATTCAGGTGGATGGAGGATTGGTGAGTGGGGTGGTGTAATGAACCGATGTTATTTGATGTTTTTAAGTTTCAAATATTAATGTTTTCTTT
>DCEG01000116.1:0-19171 GCA_002316835.1 Bacteroidales bacterium UBA1035
GGTTGGGTACTCGCTCCGAGTACTCAAGAGGCTTCAAATCAATCGATTTGAAGCCTCTTGTTTTTTAGAATGCTCTGGATTCTTTTGTCTTGTTAATGAAAACTTCAGGTATCTTTAATAATCATAAGGCGGTTTTGAAGATCGACTATGTTTAAGTCAAACTCACGTCAATCATATTAATTTTCAGGTTTGCACTTTTGCTCTATGACTTGCATGAAAGAGCATTGATAGTTGATCCCCAATGAAGATTCATATTCATTGCAAAAAGAATCGTATATTGTTTTTGCTAATCCTATTTTTCCTTGTTGATAAAGGATAAAACATTTAACTTGCAATGCTTCTTCGTTAAGGTAATCATACTGGAACAGAGCATCTGCTATTTTCAATTTTAAGGTATCAGTCAAAGTGAAATTCTTTAATAATTGGGATAAAAGGTCGATTGCTGTATTTGAAAAATCGTTTTTAAACGTATCAATCCAATCGATCTCCACACCCGGAAGTAATCCACCGAGTAGGAGCAACTCTATCAGTTTTTCTAAATTCTGATTATCCTTTTCATTGAATAATCTGACGGTTTCTAAATAGTCGCACTGCGTATTATCTTCAATTTGAATTCGCCAGAAACTGTTCTGGTTTATTATTTTCACATCACCGATCTCTTCTAAAATACTACGCAATTTACTCATGTATACATTTCTGTTGTTTTTAGCAGCTTCTTCAGTTTTGTCATGCCAGAACAATCGGATTAATTTTTTTCCGCTGATTCCTTTTGGATCTCTTGCAGTGTATAGAATAAGAGCGATTAGTAGAGTTTTGAGCGTTGGGGTGAACGATGCTGTAATATCGTTTCCACTTTTGTCTATTACTCGGAATCTTCCAAGAAAGCATATGCATTTATCTGAGAATTTATAAAATTGTTGGATAGGAGTATCTTCAGATGCAGGCATTTCAATTTCTTTCAAGATATCATGTCCATCGTTGGATGATTTTCCGTATTCAGACAAACTTTGTTTTTGATTAAGTCTTTTTTTATATAGATGGAAAGCGAGGAAAAAGACAAACCCAAAAATGATAAAGACAACTATGTATCTGAAAGTTTTATTTAAGGTTGCTTTATCATTTGCTATATTGTCTTGTTGAACAAGTTTGACCGACATTGATGGATAATCGATCTCATAAATTTCCAAAGTTGATTCGCCGCTTACTTGTGATAGGAGGATTAATGAATAAAAATTTTTCTGTCCGGGTGAGAAAAACAAGTTTGTGTACATATATTGAGCATCAAAGTCGATACCAATGGGTAAGGACATTGGTTCAAACGCTGCTTGAGCAGTGTTAATTTTCATTAATGTCCCACCTCTTTGAGTAGTAAAAAGATAAAAACTCTGATCATCCTTATTATATATCATATTTTCACCCGGAACAAAATCACCATTTATCGGACTTGTGTCCATTGACCACAGTCGGTTTACTTTTCTATTTTTCAAATTTATCGAAAAAAGGTCGTAGTAGTTACGGGGAGATAATTCTTGTCTGCCTGATGGTGATCCGCGACCACCAAAAATGTATAAATTTTCACCTTCAATCCCTGAAGCAGGTGAATAACGGGGAGATATTTCGGATAAAGTTATACTTGTTTGTTTTCTATTGTCATGAAAAGGATAACTAAAAAGCAGTTCATTATTGTATAAATAGTGCCCGTACCCACCAAAGCTGATTAATGTTGAATCAACCGGATTAAAGGTAACGGTATTGTTCCAGTAGTCGTGTTCAGCAAATGGCTCTTCTCTTCCTCTCCAGGTGTCCGAGGAAAAATCGAAAAAAGAATAAATATTTTCATTCAGATTATAAGATATTAATTCCCGTTCTGAGGGAACGAATATTAATTGATTGGGGTAATTTGAAGCATATTCTCCATCTTTCACAGTCAGTATGTCAGCTTTTCTTGTACTTGGCTGAAAGATATAAAGCTCTTTCTTGTCTGTCGCGAAAAAAAACCGATCACTTATAGAATCGAAAGTAACAGAGGGTGGAGTGTTGAATTTTTGCTCATAAATTTTTCTCCATGTAATGCGGTCATCAATAATCCACAGAGTGTTTTTTCCGACAGCAGGAACATTGGAAATCTCATCATAACAAATTTCGCCCGTATGTTGAGCCATTTTCCAGTGCCGTATCTCTTTATTGTCTCTTTTTAAGATAATGTTTTTTATATTTACAGACGCAACATCATCTAACTCGAACCCTTCGAAAGGACAAAAGCCAAAGGCTATTCGCACATCTTTCACGCCTTTTATCCTAGGATGTGTTATTCTTATATATTCCCTGTCGTATTTCAGAGAGATCTGTCCATTTTCCGGATTCAGTTTCAAAGTAACACTTAGCCAAGACTCTAATTTTGTTTGTTTAGGAATAAAATGGACCTTATCTCCGGTAACTAAAATAGGTATTCGTTCATCTTCACGGCTTACACTGAACATAAGATCTATATTTTCATTATTATTCGTAATAATGCGTAATACAGTACCGAACACATTTTCCTTTCTAACCCATAAATCAAAACTCAATGTAAACTCTTTCCCTTTTATCTTTAGAGGTATTCCATTTTCCAATACCATACTTGTGAATTCAGAGTTGGGAAGTGGATATGATTTTACATGAAGCCCATATTCAAGGGAGTTTGCGTTGGAGGATATGTAGCTTAATATCGTTATGAAAATTATTGCCGCTTTTTTCATTATGTATGAAATATGGACAAACAAATATAAGCTTTTTTCATGAAGAAACATTGCTTTTTTTGAAACAGTTTTATAAGAAATTTAAAAGAGCAGTATTTGGAATTTCCTACATATAATAACTTTTTAAAGTTTATTTTAATTACAGTAATGTTAAATTCTTAGTCAAGCACAAAAAAACTTACTAATTAATGTTTTTTTAAGGGAGGCTTTAATCACATACTCTTAGATTTGCATAAATTCAATAATAAATCTTAATGGCGAATAAATCTGATGAAAAATGTTTAATGTAAATCTACAATCAGAGCGTATACAATAGAATAGAGTCATTAAACTCTATATGCAGTATAAAAAAATGAATAAAAAAATAATTAAATCTATATCGACAACTGAAATTTATCTAATTCAATGATTAAAAAATGTCTTGTCGGAAAGATATTCATTATTCTTAAATTTTCCAACTTAATAATTAAAACATTATGAACAAGCAAATTTTCTATGCGCTCCTATATGGAGTATTGGTGTTCTCAGCGGGAGTTTTTATCTCATGCGAAAACGATGATGTTGATGAATTAAAATCGAGAGTTACAGTCGTTGAGGGAATGATTCGAGAAGTTAAGCAACAATTAGAAAGTCTTCCGGCGGGCTCAACCGTAACAAGTGCTACACAAAATGAAGGTATTTGGACCTTAGTACTAAGTAGTGGTCAGACAATTACAATTAATCCTTCTGCCGGTGGAGCTGCTTTGGATGTATTGGAAAAAGAGAACAGTATTGTTATCACCGTGGATGGAAAAGAATACGAATTACCTTTTGGTGCAGGATTTTACTCTTTAATTTATGCTCCTGAATTTAAGGATGGAGAAGTCCGTACCGGCGCAAATGGGAGAGCAACTGCAAAGTTTCTTGTGAAACCAGCGCTTACAGCAACTGCACTTGAAAATGCAACTTTTACAATCGGGGCTGCTAATGAATTAAAAATTCGCTCTGCCAGAAGTATTTTTAATGTTGATGGTGCAGTAACAGTTAATGGCGAATACATTGATGTTCCCATTCGCGTATTAGACGGAGAGGCTTCGGGAAAAACTTATGCACTTGCTTTGCAAATGAATCTAAGCAGCGGCACTTATCTGTCCAATTATTTCAATCTCGTAGTTTCACCCGACTTTACAGGTACCCCTGAAGATGTTGTTGCAGCTAAACTTATTAGCGCAGTCACCGATTACACTGAATTAGAAAATGGTTTCTCCACAGCTACACTGCCGGTGCCAACTGTGGACCCTTTGGGAACATTTAATTTTAAAGATCTTTTTGCAGAACTTCCTGCAGGTACTGTTAGGTTCGAATTAGGAGGAAAGTCTCTTCAAAACGATAATGTGGCACGCGATGATAGGTACGCAGTTTTCCGTAGTGCTCTCTCAGCTGATGGCACATGGGAATTGAAAGGACGTCCCGGCACTAACGGTGATGCACCTAATACTGAGCAAAATAGTGGTATTCTTATCAATGTTATTGTTGACGATGTAATCAAACATAAAATTTACTGGAAGATAATCGATCCTATTGCTTCAATTCCTGATGCAGCATTCGCAGGCTCTTTTAGTGGTTCACCTCATATTGAATATCCCGAAACTGTTGTATGGGAAAAAGGTGCACGCATTTATAATTTCAATCAGGAGTTCACTAAAGGCGACTTCAAGCCTATGCACGATGGAGGAACTTTCGTTCAGACTTTTGCAAATTATGAGGTATTGCTTGGTAGCGATTACATTATTTATAACGATGGAAGTGAACTTCAACTTGGAGAACTCGGAGCAAAATTAGCTAAACATTCACGCGGCTTGTATTGGGGAAATCGACAGTCGTCTATTGCAGCTTCGCAGCGTCGAAATCTTGATATCCCCGCTGATCAAAAAGGTAATGGCGAAATTATTGCCGGTTATGATGGAATTCCGGCAAGTGAAATGTGGGATACTTTTGGCTTCCGTGTAACTAATACAGGCCTTGAAATGTCTGACAAGTACGGGGGTAATGCACTTCGTGTAGGTGTGGGATTACGTTATGAATATGCATACGGAGAAAGGTTTGTCGGTCACAACGGAGCATTGGTATTCTTTTGGATAAACCGTCGTGTTAGTCCGGCCGATGTAATTGACCCTGCTCCAAGATAAAATAAAATTTTCTGAGCAATAAAACAAAGCTTTAATTTAAGCTTCAAATAAATGATATCTTCCAACTTTCTTAAAGGAGTAGTAATTATTCTCCTCTCTTTAAGAGAGTTGAGGATACTCAAAATTAAATGTACCATTGAACAAATATTAATTTAATAATAATGATAAAAAAAAGATATGTATCCGCTTCTCTGAAGTCGATAACGGTCATGCTTTTTTGCCTCATGCACATTTTTCCGATGTTTGCACAGTTGCGAACTGTAAACGGCACCGTCATTGACACCAATAATGAAACAATTATTGGAGCGAGTGTAAGAATAGAAGGTACAACGCGTGGAACGGCAACAGATATTGACGGAAAATTCTCAATACAAGCTGCCCCGGATGAAATGATAAGAATATCTTACATTGGCTATAACGATGTTGTAGTTGCAGCCTCGTCAATCACTCTCAATATTGTGATGAGGGAAGACCTGCAAACTTTAGATGAGGTAGTTGTAGTAGGATACGGAACCCGCAGGAAAGAAACGTTAACAGGTGCTGTTGCTGCTGTAACGTCTTCTGAAATTGTTGTTACGAAGAACGAAAACGTGGTGAATATGCTATCCGGAAAACTTCCGGGCGTACGTATTTCACAAAGAAGTTCACAGCCGGGAGAATTTGACAACGCAATCGATATTCGCGGTATGGGATCGCCACTTATCGTTGTGGATGGGATTCCTCGAGATCAGGCCTATTTCTCTCGTATGGACGCTACAGAAATTGAGAGTGTATCAGTGTTGAAAGATGCGTCTGCTGCAATTTATGGTGTGCGTGCTGCAAACGGTGTAATCCTTGTTACAACCAAGCGAGGTGTTTCAGCTACTACCGGAAAGTTCGATATAACGCTCTCTACAAACTACGGTTTCCAATCGTTCCTTTATATGCCTGAAACAGCAGACGCTGTAACACATATGCTATTGATGAACGAAAAGGAGTTGAACAGTAACTTTGGACGTAACTATTTTCATCTTGCTCCCCCTCGTTATACATACGATGAGATGTTTGTATATAGCACAGGTGTGAAACCGAGTACAAACTGGACAAATGAATTATTTGATAAAGTATCACCTCAGCAACAGCATAACCTTTCGGTGAATGGTAGTTCGGAGGTTATTGACTACTTCTTCAACTTAGGCTATATGGATCAAATGGGATCTTACAAAAGCAAATCGTTAAATTACGACCGTTGGAATTTTCGCAGCAATGTAGACGCCCGTATTACTAAACGCCTGAAAGCGTCCATAATGTTAAGCGGTTTTATGGATGAGAGAAATCAACCATTTACGGATATTTGGGCTGTTTACAAAAAGGCGTGGACATATCGTCCTACCTCTCAGGCCTGGGTTGATGGTGATCATGAGCTTCCAGCCTACGATACAGAGATGTTGGAAAGTGAAAACCCGGTTGCTTCTACTAATAGTGCCTATTCCGGATTTCGTCAGGTAAAGCGAACCAATTTTAATGGCGCTTTAGCGTTGACTTATGATATCCCGGGCATAGAAGGCCTTAACGCACGTGCTTTCTATAGTTATGATTATAATGCGCAAAACAATACATCGCGTCAGCGTACATACAACTTGTTTAACCGTGGAGATGATGAAACACTTCAGAAATTTCTGCGCAATAGTCCCGGGAATTTAGAACGTAGAACTGAACTTGGCTATGGTACAGTTATGCAATTATCGCTCAACTATGCTAACAAATTTGGAGATCATAATGTGGGTGGAATGGTATTGTTTGAGGAGCAATACAATTTTTGGGATAGTTTCTACGCACGACGCAACATGTTTTTCGACAGTGACTATCTTTTTGCCGGAGATGAAGAGGACCAGGTAGGTGGAATGGGTGGTGTTGGCGATAATGCACGACAGGCAATAGTAGGTAAAGCAAATTACGATTACAAATCAAAATATATAATCGACTACTCGTTTCGTTACGACGGCTCGTCACGCTTTCCAAAGGCAACCCGCTGGGGATTATTTCAATCCATATCAGCTGGTTGGAGATTAAGTGAAGAGGTATTTATTAAAGATCGTTTCTCGTTCCTTACCAATTTGATGCTACGTGCATCATACGGTAAATTAGGAGATGACGGATCTGCTGGTAATTATCCGTCTACAATTGTTGGTTATAATCTGACATCAGACAGAGGTTGGTATTATAATAATGTGTTTATGACTTCTGTGAATCCGACGGCCATTCCTAATCCCAATTTGACATGGTATACTGCTACAACTGAAAATTTAGGTGTTGACTTCAACTTGTGGAATCAAAAACTAACAGGTACGGGTGAGGTGTTCAGACGTACCCGCGACGGATTGTTGAGAACACCCGAAGTGCAACTTCCGGGTTCAGTAGGAGCCAATATGCCGCAACAGAACATTGAAAGTGATCGTACATTTGGGTGGGAAGCCAGTCTTGGACATAGAAATCGTTGGCAAGGTATTACATATTGGGTAAACGGACAGATTTCGGCTACCAAAAACAGGTGGATTTATCGTCTAGACAGTCCTGCAGGTAACTCAATGGAAAACTGGTACCGCCAGGATGTAACCGGACGAAACCGTGATATTTGGTTTGCAATTCAGGAAGCAGGACGTTTTACGAGTTTAGACCAGATTCGCAATCAGCACAACACAACAGGTGGTAACTTTCACCAAGGATCTCTTCCAGGAGATTATTATTATCTCGACTGGAACAAAGATGGCGTTGTAAATGACCAGGATAGATTCCCCGTTGCCACTTATAACTTACCAACTTTCAACTACGGAATTAATGGAGGTGCTGCATGGAGGGATATTGATTTTTCTATGAATTGGCAAGGGGCAGCTGGTGTTTACAATCAATATGATGAGGTGTTTACAGAAGTGGGTCCATTTAATGGGGGTGCTGCGTTGGATATTTATACAGATCGTTGGCATACAGAAAATATATGGGACGATCCATGGAGTTCAGACACAAAGTGGATAGAGGGCCATTATCCCGCAACTGGGAGACCTTTTAATACCGGAACTACCGGAATTAAAAACACATCATACATCCGATTGAAAACGATTGAGATAGGATATACATTGCCGAAGCCCTGGTTGACAAAAGTGAATGTAAATGATGTTCGACTGTATGTAAACGGGTATAACCTATTGACCTTTTCGGGATTAAAATATATGGATCCTGAACGTCCCGGAACTCGAGGAGGTGCTAATACAAGTGGTAATGCCAGTGTGTTGTTTTACAACTATCCTGTGAACCGTGTAATAAACATTGGTGCGATTTTGAAATTCTAATTGAGGAATAAAGAATAATAACAATGACAATGAAAAAAAATATGAATACATATAAATATTTATTCCTGGCAGTTATTTTCGGATTTATAGTTTCATCTTGCCATGATTTGGACTTAGAGCCAAAAGGAATTTTTGACGAGGGAACACTTTTTAATTCCGACTACGGAATCAGAACTTATTTTGGAGCAATATACAATGAACTCCCTATAGAAGATTTAAATTACTATCATAACAGAGGGTATGCTTCCGGGAATAATATCAGTAACTACTGGGAAGGACAGAAAAACAGCCCTGCTGTGTTGGGAGGTGAAGCTGCCGGCCGAAGAGATGGAGATGGTACGCCTGAATATTGGCCCTATGAACGCATCCGTCGCATCAATAATTTTATTGAAGCTATACCTGATTATTCCGCAATTCATTCTGAACAACAGATAAACGAGTATATAGGTGAGGCTCGCTTTTTGCGTGCATTCTACTATTTTGGTATGGTAAAACGTTATGGGGGTATTCCTATAATAGATAAGGTCCAAGATCCGGCTGCACCTCTCGAAGAGTTACAAACGCCACGTTCTACAGAATACGATTCGTGGAAGTTTATCTATGAAGACTTGAAGTTTGCTATGAATAATATGGCCGAAAAGAGTGTAACAGGAAGAGCCAATCGTTATTCAGCTGCTGCTCTCATGACTCGTGCAATGCTTTATGCCGGATCTACTGCAAATTATTTTGAAACGCTGAATATTACCCCCGGACCAGCTATCAATGCAGGATTAATGGGTATGCAACGTGATCAGGCAGCAGAGTTCTATCAATACGTGATTGAGGCTGCCGATTTTGTTCAAAAAGGTGGGTACCGTTTGCACGATGGCGCTAATAAGGAGATAGCTTTCACTGAGGTGTTTACTGAGGATTTGAATGGAGTTGAAGATCTTTTTGTGAAGCAGTTTGGTGAGTTTGGTAATTCATCTATTTATAATTCACGATTGCACCACTCTTGGGATTCAATGGTCCTGCCACTTGGTACCGGCCTGGCAAGTGATGTGGGGTCAGCACTCCATCCGGCTTGGGATTTAATTAGACTTTACCAGATGCCGGCAATTGCAAAAGAAAACGAAAATGGAGATTTAGTACCCGTACGTTTCAATAGCTTGAACGATTTATGGCAGTCAGAGGAAATGGAACCAAGAGCGAAAGGAACCTTTTTCTTTTCGGGAATGACAGAATTGGCTTCAAAAGAAGTAATGGATTTACAAGCGGGAGTATATCGCAAATTTCCCGGAACACTTGCCGATGCTACAGCTGATGCTCAAACCAATGCTTACATGGAGCAATATCGGATCAGAACTCATGCTGCAAGAGGACAGGTTGATGTACAGACTGTAGACGGGGTTCCAAATGTGAAAATTAATGGACTATATGGCTTGTCTTTATCTGGAGGTGATGAAGGTCGCTCACTTACAGGTGCTTTTATACGTAAATATGTAAACCCAGCAGCAACTGCCGGTGAACGTGGACTTTACAGAAGCAGTACACCGTTTAAAGTGTTTCGTTATGCTGAAGTACTGTTAAACAGAGCTGAAGCTCTTTACGAACTGGGATTACTGACAGGTGACGAATCAAAGAAGACTGAGGCTTTTGTTTATATTAATCAAGTGCGTGCCCGTGCAGGAGCGCGTGCTTATACAATGGTTGCTTCCCCAAAGGATGTAGGTTTGGAAATTAATGCAGTGTATCCGATTGACGAAAATTTACAGTTTATCAGAGATGAACGTGCTCGTGAACTGGCATTTGAGAATCACCGCTTTTTTGATCTTCGTCGCTGGCGTGTTCTGCACTCGAAAATGGAAAACTTTTATCACCGCGGCCTTATGGGCTATTATGTCGTGGATGAGGGCAAGTACATTTTCTTGAACGATCGTGAAAAAGAAAATAGGGGATTAAACTATAATAGAGCTAATTATCATCAGCAAATTCCAGGCAGTCAGATAAACAGAAATCCCAATCTTATTCGTAACGATGGACATTAATCACAAAAATAGATGAAGATGAAAAATTTATTATATAGTTTACTAACAGTTGGTTTTCTACTCTGTGCTACATCTTGTATGGAAATAGATAACTTTGATGCGCCTGATGCTCGTGTTAGCGGACGCTTAATTGACAAAACCACGGGACAAAATTTCATTACAGATCACGGAGACACACACATTCGGATCTGGGAAATGAGTTTTAGCGAAAATCCTGCGCCTCAGGGTATTCCTGTGCAATTTGATGGAACTTACAATAATGAAAGACTTTTTGCGGGGACTTACGATATGCTTCCACAAAACGGTCCATATTGGCCTGCCGATACGATTCGCGGTGTAAGAATTGGAAGAAGTGGTGCTACACAAAATTTTGAGGTTACACCATACTTGCATATAACCGATTTCGAAGCTACTCTTGAAGGTACTATGCTTACACTGTCATGTCGTCTTTCTGCTCCTTTCAAAGAAATGACTATCAATGGCGTAACTGTTCCTATCCCAAATGTACTTGAGGTTCGTCCTTTTTTGAGTCTTACTCAATATTGTGGTGCAGCTAACTACATTGGTGAATACTGGACAAATGATTATCGTGTGAACTTACGCAGACCTTGGGACAGAATAGACACTAATGGTGATGGAGTAAGCGAAGAAACTTACAAGATTACTATTCCTGTGAAGAAAGGTTATACTTATAATGTTCGAATGGGAGCCAATGTGAATTATACTGACCAGAAATTTAATTATTCTGAGGTAAAAAGAATTGTAGTTCCGAACGATTAATTTGGGAGTGAACTCATTTTATATCTAGATCAGGGAGGGGTATAACTTATCCCTCCCTGATTCTTGTTAAGAAGAAATTAATGCTAATAATTATGAAGTCAAGAATTTTACATTATCTTTTCTTATTCCTGTTTTTACTACTGATAATTTCTTGTAAGGGAGGAAAAGATGATTACATTCCACCACCGGTAAAGCCAGAAGAACCAAAAAATCCACCTTCTACGGAAGTGTTTAATAAACCGGATTTTATTCCACATAAGGATGGGGAACCTTTTAATTCGTATCGTGGTTTAGTAATGACAGGATACCAGGGATGGTTTTGCACACCGGGCAGCGGTTGTTCACACAATAATCATAAAAACACTGAATGGTATCATTATCGTGAAAGTGAAATGTTTGCTCCGGGTCCGAGGCAAAACAGTATTGACATGTGGCCCGACATGAGGGAATATGAAGTGAAATACACGCCTGGAAATTTTATTTTAGCTAATGGACAGAAAGCACAAGTTTACAGTAATTATGATAAGTCAACAGTGCTGCTCCACTTCAAGTGGATGAAGGAGTACGGAATTGATGGTGCATTTGTGCAACGCTTCGTTGGTGAAGTTATAGATAATCCCAATGGAAAAGATCACTTCGACACGGTGTTGGGGCATGCAATGGAAGCTTCAAATACTCATCAGCGAGCAATCTGTGTAATGTACGATTTAGGTGGTTTTATCCCAGAGAGACTTACAAAAACATTAGCAGATGCTCAGGATATTATGGATAAATATCAACTGAAAGATCGAACAAAACAGAAATTTTATCTTCATCAAGATGGAAAACCTCTTATCACACTGTGGGGTGTAGGGTTTAACGACGGGCGTCCCTTCTCACTGACAGATGTGGAGAATCTTATAAAAGGATTGAAAGATAAGGGATTTAGCATTATGTTGGGAGTTCCAACTTATTGGCGTGAGAGACGAAATGACGCGGTGTCTGATCCTAAACTTCATGAATTAATAAAGTCTGCTGACATAATAATGCCTTGGTTCGTAGGACGCTATGGAATGGATAGTTTTCCTAACTTTCATTCCCTGATTGAAAATGATATTCAGTGGTGTAAAACTAACAATGTTGAATATGCACCGCTTTGTTTTCCAGGGTCATCAGATCTTAACATGCATCCCCATCATATGACCAGAAATGATCGATACAAAGGCCAGTTTCTGTGGAATCAGATATACCATAGTGTCAAGTCCGGGGCACAAATGTTGTATATGGCAATGTTTGATGAAATAGACGAGGGAACAGCTCTTTACAAGACACTAAATCAAAAAGATGTTCCGGGTAATGTGCCTGAAACACCATATTATGTCACTTATCGTAGTGGTAGCTATAGTATTGGTTCAACCCGAATTACAAATCTGCCCGGGGTAAATGATTGGTGTAAATTAGTTCCGGATGAACTGAACGTTACTTTTCTAGGGATTGAAGATGATCTTCCAACTGATCACTACCTTTGGCTTACAGGACAAGGCAAGAAAATGTTAAGAGGAGAAATACCCTTAAAACAAACATTACCCGTGAGAAAATAATAAAACAAGATTAAATATGAAGAGACTTTTATTGTTCTCGGTGATTGTCATAATAACAATGATAAGTTGTCGGAGTAAAAAAATAGATGTAGTTACGTTAGGAGACAATCCGTTTGTTACCCATATCTATACAGCTGATCCTTCAGCTCGTGTATGGAAAGATGGGCGCTTATATGTTTATCCATCACATGATATTGATCCGCCGAGAGGATGTGATTTAATGGATAAATATCACGTTTTCTCAACTGATGATATGGTAAATTGGGTGGATCACGGTCAAATAATAGAAGCTGCTGATGTACCCTGGGGTAAAAAACCTTCTCTCGCGGGTGATGCTACATTTATGTGGGCCCCCGATTGCATTTATAAAGAAGGAAAATATTACTTTTATTTCCCTCACCCAAGCGATGATCCATGGAATGATAACTGGAGAATTGGTATTGCTGTTAGTGATAACCCGGCGTCAGATTTTGTAGTCTTGGACCATTGGCTTGAAGGTTTGGGTGATGATGTTTTTGCTATGATTGACCCGAATGTCTTTCTTGATGATGATGGACAAGTTTACTTTTATTACGGCGGTGGCGGCAGATGTGCCGGAGCCAGGTTGCACACTAATATGACCGAACTGGCAGAACCACTGTCTTTTATGGAAGGACTGGCCGATTTTCACGAAGCAACCTGGGTTTTTAAAAGAAATGGAGTTTATTACCTCGTCTATTCTGATAATCACACTGAGAATGGAAAAGGAGCGAATCGTATGAAATACGCAATAAGCGATAAACCTTTGGGGCCCTGGAAAAGTCAAGGTGTTTTCTTAGAACCTACCACAAGTGATACCAGCCATGGGTCCGTAGTAGAATACAAAGGACAATGGTATGTTTTCTACCATAATAGTGATATTTCAGGCCGTGGCAACCTTCGTTCTATTTGTGTAGATAAATTGTTCTTTAATGAGGATGGCACAATTCAAATGGTCCAACAAACCAGATGACTTTAGTATTTTTAATAATCCTTTCACAATACTTCAAATTTAAAAATGTGAGACTAAGATGCTTAAGACTTAATTTTCAAAGTATCTATTTGATTTTAATGTGAAAATAAAAAATAAATATATGAAATTCAGACTTTCTCTTTTCTTTGCAATCATTTTGTTTTTTGCAAATTGTATAAATGTGCAAAAATCTCTTGAGCCGACGGAACTGGTCGATTACGTAAATCCCTATATGGGCAACATCAGTCATTTACTGGTACCTACTTATCCCACAGTGCATCTGCCAAACAGTATGTTGCGTGTTTATCCGGAACGCGCTGACTATACTGGCGACCTGCTTAACGGTTTACCCGTGGCTGTTACAAGCCACCGTGGAAGTTCAGCATTCAACTTGAGTAGTTTCCAGGGTAACGAGTCTGAATTAAAGCCGGTTATCTCCTATAGTTATGATCGCGAGAAAATTACACCATACGGTTACTCTGTTTATCTGGATGAACAAGAAACCAACGTGTATTATGCCGTTTCTCACCAATCGGGAGTCTATGAATTAAAATTTGACCGTTCCAATCCTGTATTTCTTATTCTAAATTCCCGTCGAGGTGATATGCAATGGGATGGAAAAGCACTTCTGGGATATCAGCAACTACAAAATGATACAAGAATTTTTGTATATATGGAGCCTGATATTCAACCACAAAAAGTGAATAATCAGAATGTTTCCGGTCAAAATGCACATATCGTGTTGTCATATCCGGCAAATACAAAGCAAATAAAGGTACGTTACGGAATATCGTTTATCGATGCCGAGCAGGCAAAGAAAAATCTTTATAGAGAGATTTCAGACTTTAATATTGCAAAAGTGGCAACGAACGGAAGAAAAATCTGGAACGAGACCCTCGGAAAGATAAAAGTAGAAGGTGGCGACAAAGATGATAAGTCAATTTTCTATACGTCATTATATCGCACTTACGAACGTCCGGTCTGTATTTCAGAAGATGGGCGATATTTTAGCGCGTTTGACGGGAAAATCCACAATGATAGTGGCATGCCCTTTTATACGGATGATTGGATTTGGGATACTTATCGCGCAACACATCCTCTTCGTACAATAATCGAAACAAAGATGGAAAGCGATATTATCAATTCTTTCCTTCGAATGTCTGAGCAAATGCCCAGATTCTGGTGGCCTACCTTTCCCGAGATTACCGGCGACAGCCGTCGTATGAACTCCAATCACGGGATCGCAACCATTATCGATGCGTATCGCAAGGGATTGAAGAACATTGATTTGGAGAAAATTTATCCGGCTGCACGTAATGCAGTTATGGAAAAGACGCTGGCTCCGTGGTCGGGTATGCCATCGGGTGAGTTGGATAAGTTTTATCACGAAAAGGGTTATATTCCTGCACTTAAGGAAGGGGAGGAAGAAACCATTCCAGAAGTTCATAACTTTGAAAGGCGTCAGCCTGTTGCAGTTACTTTGGGAACAGCTTATGATGAATGGTGCCTGGCTCAAATTGCCGGAGAATTGGGGAAAACGGAAGACTACAACTACTTCCTTAAAAAATCATATAACTATCGTAATCTTTTTAATCAGAAAACAAGTTTCTTCCATCCAAAGGATAAAGACGGGAATTTTATCGAACCATTTGATTATCGCTATTCAGGTGGGGTAGGGGCACGCCAGTATTACGGAGAAAACAATGCTTGGGTTTATCGTTGGGATGTGCAGCACAACGTTGCTGATCTCATCAGCCTAATGGGTGGAAAGGATAATTTTACTACTAACTTGGATCAGATGTTCAGAGAGCCTTTGGGAAAGAGCAAATACGATTTCTACTATCAGCTCCCGGATCATACGGGTAATGTTGGACAATTTTCCATGGCAAACGAGCCTTCGTTGCATATTCCTTATTTATATAATTATGCCGGCCAGCCCTGGAAAACCCAAAAAAGAATTCATACGCTTATGGATCAGTGGTTCAGAAATGATTTGATGGGAGTTCCCGGAGATGAGGACGGTGGAGGTATGTCAGCCTTTGTGGTGTTCTCACAAATGGGCTTTTATCCCGTAACACCTGGAAGTCCGACATACAATATTGGGAGCCCATTCTTTGGAAAATCGACAATTACTCTCCCGAATGGAAAGACTTTCACAATCATCGCTAATAATTTTTCAGCAGAAAATAAATACATTCAATCTGCTAAGCTCAACGGGAATAGCTGGGACAAGCCTTGGTTCAGTCACGATGATCTAAAGAATGGCGGAACACTTGAACTTGTAATGGGGAAAAAAGCTAACAGAAGCTGGGGTGGTAAAGCTCAGGATGTGCCTCCATCGGAAGGAGTTAAAAATTAATATGCTATAAAATGAAGAAGATTTCACTTGTTTCCATTTTGGCTCTTGTGGGTTGTGTCCTTGCGTTCTCGCAAAATAAGCATGCTCAAAACACCCTTTATCCTTCTTATAAAGGATTAATTATGGCGGGTTATCAGGGATGGTTTCAATTGCCAGAAAACGGCGTGATATATCCTGACGAAAATAATATCAGATTAGATATGTGGCCTGATGTTAGAGAGTATGAGAAAACTTATCCAACTGGGTTGAAACTTGCTGACGGATCGGTTGCACGGTTCTTTAATTCAGAAGATAAGAGCACCATTGATCTTCATTTTAAATGGATGAGAGAGTATGGCCTGGACGGCGTTTTCATGCAACGGTTTTTTAACCGGACACGTACTTCCGAATCGCGGAAAAAATCATCAGGAATTTTACAGAATGCACTGGATGCTTCATCACTAAATAAAAGGGCAATCGCTGTAATGTACGATTTATCGGGCCTGAGAGCTACTGGCGAAGACTGTTCTTCCATTATTGAAGATTGGAAATTTCTGGTAGATGAAATTAAAGTAACCAATCAAAAAGGAACCAACACCTATTTGCATCATAAGGGCAAACCGGTGGTAGCTATTTGGGGAATCGGTTTTCCCGACCGTCCGTACAACATTAGAAATATTGGTCTAGAAAGAGTGATCGATTTCCTTAAGAATGACCCACAATATGGAGGATGCACAGTTATGCTGGGAATTCCTACTTTTTGGCGAGACTTAAATTCAGACTGCATAAATGATCCTTATTTGCACGATATTATCAAGAGTGCCGACATAATAATGCCTTGGATGGTTCAACGTTTTTCACCATTGCTGCATAACGACATGGATCGCTACCGCGATGTGATTCTTGAAGATATGAAATGGTGTAAAAAAGAAGGAATCGAGTATGTACCCTGTGTTTATCCTGGTTTTAGCTGGCATAACCTAAGCAAATTTGAATTTCCTGACGATGTAAAGCCTTCAGGTTCAATTCCCAGAATGGGTGGAAAATTCTATTGGCAACAGATGAGTACAGCCATAAGAAGTGGCGCAGAAATGATATATGTGGCTATGTTTGATGAAGTAAACGAAGGTACGGCAATTTTCAAAGTTTCGGATACTCCTCCCGTGAGTAATGTGGCAAAGTTTGTAGATCTGGAGGGCATGCCCAGCGATTGGTATTTATGGTTAACCGGCGAAGCATCACAAATGCTGAAACGACAAAAACCGTTAAGCCAGAAAATCCCCGAAAGAAATTAAAAATATACTTGTGAAATGAATAATAAGACAAATCTTCTAGGTATTTTAATGGTTCTTTCTTTTATGGGCTGCCTGAATGTCCAAAAGAGTGTGAAAGAATCCATCTCTACTCTTTATCCCACTAAAGACTGGGTAATTTCAGATTTTATTGTAACTGATGCCCGGTTTGGGGCAAAAGCAGAACCGGGTTTTGATAACCGGGCAGCATTTCAGGCTGCTATCGATTCTGCATATAACAGTGGGGGGGGGGTAGTCTATATCCCGGCAGGAAATTATGAGTTTCACACTACGCAAACAGGTATCAAAAGTGTAAGGGTGCGCAAAGGAACCGAAGAAGAGAATAGAGAATACAATTATGAATATGTTTTAAGGTTACTGCCCGGTGTGCAACTTCGTGGCGATTGGGCAAATCCTGAACTTCACGATGGAAAAGTGCTGGGCACAATTCTTGAACCACTAGTTGGAAAGGATTCTCCCAACTATAACGGTGCAGTTGAAAGTTGGTGGAACGATCCACAGGCAAATAATGTACTGCGGACGACTTATACCAGCATAGCCGACAGATTTATCGATATGCAAGAAGGAACAGGAGTGACTAATCTTTCAATCTGGTATCCTGAACAGGATATAAAGGATATTCGTCCCTATCCCTGGTCGTTATACCAGGCAAACGGGAACAGTGCTACTGTTGAAAATGTAACTCTAGTCAACTCATACAATGGTTTTTATTCTGCCCCCAGCGAATTACATTATGTTGTAAATAGTTTTATAACTGCTTTAAATACAGGTCTCGAAGTCCATGTTTGTACCGATATCGGCCGTATCGAGAATGTGAAAATAAGTCCAAAATATTGGGCCGGATCAGGACTTCCGGGCTCACCTTCTTTGGATGAGGCAACCAATTTTACCATGGCAAACGGCACAGGATATAAAATGCATCGTTCCGATTGGGAATATGTTTCCTATCTTTCCGTCTCGGGATATAAAACCGGTATGTGGATTGGCAGGGAACCCGGTTTTACCGATGCGCCAAATGCACAATTTTATGAAATTCATATTGACAATTGTGGTGTCGGTTTATATGTTCAGGATGTAAATCCGTATGGTTTGCTTTTTTCTAACTCAACATTTGACGCTAATGAAGATGGCCTTGCAGTCTACTTTTATAACTATTTCAATTCATCAGTGCAATTTAACGGGGTCAGTTTTTTCGGCTCTCTCGTCAGTGATGGCAGCGATGGTGTAATTTCGTTTGAGAACTGTATTTTCGATAAACATGCGAACCATGCGCTTCAGATTAACAGCGGGAACGTTTTGCTTACCCAATGTGAATTTAAACAGCCTGAGCGCCATTTGTTGCTAAACACAAATGTCAACTCGTTAAAATCGATAAACTCCGGAAACAACTATACGCTGGAAGTTGAAAACAAAAGCAAAAAAGCCAAATTAAATATTGTTGTCGATGATAAATATCTCTTTGATCCCATTCCTGCGGATATAAAAACAAATATTGCCGTTCATCCCAGGCCTGCTTCTAATAAGGTACTTAAAGTGGATTTGCCGGCAGCGACAGGCTTTAACGCCCTTATCCCTGAAATCGATATTTCGAAGCAGCTACAGGCGATGTTAAATGAGGTGAAAACCAACGGCGGCGGCACGGTTTATCTCCCTAGCGGAAGATATTTGGTAGAGAGTCCAATTGTGGTTCCGTCGGGAGTTGAGTTGAGAGGATCATGGGATGTTCAGCATCATACCCAAAGCGGTGGTACGGCTATTTTTACTAATTATGCCGGTGGTGATGAAGGTGAAAATGGGCCTTCACTTATTCAATTGGAAGCTAATTCCGGAATCCGCGGGTTTAATATTGTACAACTGAATATTGCCAGTGATAATTTCAGCATTGCTGACCCTAGAAAAACTCCGTTTCT
>DCEG01000116.1:19402-41063 GCA_002316835.1 Bacteroidales bacterium UBA1035
GGAGATAAAGGTATCGACCTGGCTTCTTACAACACCAGTGGTCACTATGTCGATTATTTTGCCGGAGTGCTGGCACGTGCAGGAATTTGGGTTGGCGGAGGTGCTGAGGGCGGTTTTATCAGAAATATGCAGTTCAATCCGCACTACGGAACAAGGCATCCCGCCGGAGATCAAGGTTATCCAAGGGTTGCATTGGGTAAATTTGTGCAGACCAATTGCAGCGCACTGAAATTTGCCGACGTGAAAAATCAGACTATATTCAATAACTTTGTTTATGGGTCAGTTTATGGCATTCATTTTCTGAAGGATGCCATTACAGGTAACAACCCGGGTGAAATGACCATGGTAGGCCATGGTTCAGATGGTTGTACTTATGCTTTGTTTGTTGAAAATGCAGATGAAAATACAAGAATTGTAGCTATAAACTCCGAGTTGGTTAATACACGTATAAAGGAGCAGGCGGTGCGGTCGTACGTGCTTATGGGATATGAAGTGAATAGCAATAGAGTTCATCCGGATGCACAACTAATACTCTATAACAGCGCTTTTTGGGGCAGTCCAACTGTTGGTGCAATCATCAACAACGGTACGGTGAGATTTCAGCAGGCTAACTTTCAGCGTACCGGAACACCGGGTATAGATGTAAGAGGAGGAAAAGCACATGTTTATTCATCTTACTTTGCACAGCCTATGAGAGGTATAGTTCTTGGTGATAATGTATATGCAATGTTGCAGCAAACCGGCTCTGCAATAGAACTTACCAATAACAATTATCTTTCAGGCATGCGTAACAACAACTTGGGGGAGAATTCCATTTTCGGGTCTGATATTGATGTTCGATGAAGAGAACTATGATTTTCATATTTGTTCCGCAGCTATATACATGAGATATTATTTATTATAAAAAGCACCAAACAAGACAACAATAGAACTAAATAAATAATTTTATGAAAAAGATTTTTACTTTTGTTTTATCATGCTTAGTTACAGTTACAATCGCTATTGCACAGGACAAAAGCTTTATTGTGCTGGGTGATATCCATTATGACCTGATTGAAGATCACGATATAGAGTGGTTGAATTCAAAACCCGATGATGTAAGACAGGTAAAAGAGTATACTAAGATAACTCAAGAGATTTGGCCATTTTTCAGTAATCATCTCAGAAACGTAGCGCTAAACAAAAGAAACAAAGTTGAGGCTGTTGTCCAGCTAGGAGACCTTTCAGAAGGTTTGGCCGGGAGTGTTAAAAAAGCTGATCAAATGGCAAGGAATCTTGTAAAAGGAGTTGAGGCTGTAAACATGCCGGTACCTTGGATAATAATAAAAGGCAACCACGATATTACCGGACCTGGTGCTATTGAAGCTTTCAATAATCACTATGTCCGTATGTTTCAAAAGCAATTGAATAGAAAAGATATCACTTCTGCGAATTACACTCATCAGATTGGAGAAAATCTTTTCGTGGCATTTGACCCATGGGAAAAGAGAGATGATCTTCTGGAACTTTTGGAAAAAAATCTTTCATCTTCTGATGCTAAATTTAAATTTCTTTTAGTTCATGAACCAATTATTCCGGTTAATGAGCGTTGCTGGCATCTCTACAGAAGCGATCCGAAGAAAAGAGAAAGATTATTGGAAATCATAGCTAAAAACCATGCTATAGTTCTCACAGCGCATTTACATCTTTATTCAGTAGTTAAGCGTGATACAGAGTATGGGCCAATAGTTCAGATAATGGTAAATAGCGTCGTGAGGGATCTTAAAAGAACAACCGCTAATAATGTAAGTACCCAATACGGGTGGAGATTAGCTGCAGATCGCCCTGACTGGCAACCAGAAACTTTGGCTCAACGACTAAAATGGCTCGATGATGAAAGTAAATACGTTACATTTTTCAAACAACAAGAGTTACCCGGATATGGCTTCCTCACAACTAATTCTGAGAAAAATGAGATATTTTTAGACTATTATTCCGCAATCAACGAGACTCCATACGAGAGGATGTGTATTTCAGACTTTTATAAATAATGATTAAGAACTAATTATTCTATTTTTGTATACAAAATCTAAGATACTGATAAAATGCGAAATTCTATAAAATACTTTGGTTCAAACTTTAATGTTTTGGTTTTGATTTTCGGAATCCTTTTCTTCTTTAGTTTTAAATCCTTTGCTCAAACAGATTCAATTGTAATTGTACAAATTACTGACACACAATTTGGTTTTTTTGCAGAAAACAAGAATTTTGAAAAAGAAACTGAACTTTACACAGAAGCAGTTCGTAAAATAAATGAGATAAATCCTGACTTTGTTATAATTACTGGTGATTTTGTCAACAACTCGAAAAATACTTCACAAATTGAAGAATTTAAGCGAATTACAGCCTTAATAGATAAAAATACTTCGGTTTATTTCAGCCCCGGGAATCACGACCTAGGACAATCTCCTTCAAAAGAAGACTTTGATTTTTATTTTTCCAACTACGGTAAGGGAACCGACCGTTTTTCCTTTACTCGTAAGAATTCGGCCTTTGTTGGTATTAATTCGGTTATTATCAAGTCAGATAAAAACACAAAGGACGAACAAAAACAATTCAGATGGTTAAAAAGGCAGTTGCATAAATTCAAAAAGTCAGATAACATTATCTTGTTTACTCATTATCCGTTCTTTATCCACGATTTCAGCGAAAAAGAAACCTATTCTAACCAGAGCATGAAGGTTAGAATTAAATACTTTCAATTATTTGAAAGATATGGAGTAAAAGCAATATTTGCCGGACATTTACACAACAATGCTGAATCTGTGCATAATAATATCTCAATGATTACCACAAATGCAGCAGGAAGACCTTTAGGTTCAGCCACTCCTGGCATGAGAATCATAGTTTTAAAAGGAAATAAGCTTCGTAACGAATATATATCTCTATAAAACAAAGGGCTGATGTAAATGCGAAAAGCACAATTTATTTAATGTTCCTGTTCACAAAAAGGGCCACAATCCAATTACATACATAGCAACCCAGGCAGAAACTAAAAACAGCTTCCAGTAAAGCACAAATAATCAAAATTGCTCTTGTAACATAACCTTCCAATGGATATTGAAGATACATTAATATTGCAATACCCAATGAGAATGTTAATCCTAACGTGAGTTCGATGTAAGAAAAGTGGAAAATTAATGCTTCTATTTATCTTTACGGAGGGGTACTCACTCTAGTCAAGACAAAAATCATTTTTTTTAACAAATACAGATCTTTCAAAAATGGCTTTCGACAAAACAATTTTCTCATTTTTTAGTTAATACTTACATAAGGTATAATGATAAATCATATTATGGATTACGATTACAACAAATTACGTATCAAAAGCGGTGAGAAAGTCCACTTACACAAGTTTCCTACCGATGAAAGTGCAGGATTTGATAAAAAGTCTGCAAAAGAAGAGGTCAAGAATAATATCGATGAGTTGCAAACTTATCAGGAAATGTTTTATGCCGATGACCGGTATTCGTTGCTCGTTATCCTGCAGGCGCGCGATGCGGCCGGGAAAGATGGTGTAATTCGTCACGTAATGTCAGGCATCAATCCGCAGGGATGTCGGGTGCACAGCTTTAAAACGCCCACGAAAAACGAGTTGGAGCATGACTATATGTGGCGCCATTATCGTGCGTTACCCGAGCGGGGGATGATTGAGATTTTCAATCGTTCGCATTATGAAAATGTACTTACAACGAAAGTAAATCCAGAATTTATTCTTAATGAACGCATTCCTGGCTATGATTCGGTGGAAAAGATAGACGATAAGTTTTGGGAAAATCGTTATGCTGCTATTAATGCTATCGAAAAGCATTGGACAGATAACGGAATGCATATTGTGAAAATTTTCCTGAATGTATCAAAAGACGAGCAGAAAAAACGTTTCCTTTCGCGCATCGACAATCCCGATAAAAACTGGAAATTCAGTTCTGCCGACTTAATCGCACGCTCTAATTGGGACAAGTACGAGAAAGCTTATGAAGAGATGCTCGAAAAAACTTCTACCGATTACGCACCGTGGTATGTGGTACCTGCCGACAAAAAATATTTTGCGCGCGTGGCAGTGGGAGATATTATTCTGGGTGAATTTAAGAAAATGAACCTTCGGTTTCCGCCTGCCGAATCACCTGAGTTACTGGCTGAGGCAAGAATTAAATTGATGAACGAATAGTTTTAGATGATATTTAAAAATTAAAAAAGACGGAAAATTCTCCGTCTTTTTATTTTGAAGTTGAGTGAAGTTTTTTTCTTTTATCTTTTAGCCGCTCATCAACTCTTGTCATAAGCCAGAACAGACTGAAAACGAACGCAACGAGAATAACTATCCAGAGGAAACCGGAAGACAAAACATAATCCTTGCCTTTCAACAGGTAAGTTCCTCCAATAAGTACTGCCAGCACAGCATACATGGTGCCGAAAATACCGATAAAATCTTTCAGTACATTGCCTTCTTGTTTCTTTATCGGAACGGGTTTTCGGGTAAGAGCGCTTTCGGTCTCAATCTGATGCATAATCCTGTGCTTCAGGTTTTCAGGAGCCTGCTCTTTTGCCGATTGCATCATTTGGCGGATGAATTCATCGTCTCGATTTATTTTGTTCTTTTCATTCATCATCTCATTCATTTTATAGTAAATCAGCAACCGCCGGTTCATATCTTGTGTATAATTCTTTAAATGCCTGTCTGGCTCTGAATAATTTCACCTTAACGTTAGATTCATTCAGTCCCGTAATCCGGGCAATCTCTTTTACGGGATTATCTTCCAAATAGTACAATGTAAGTAGCAATGCTTCACCCGTGGTCATTTTATTTAACACATTTGCTACTATTTCTGTTCTTTCCGAATCAGCGATTTGCGTTTCAGTATCAAAATCCGATAACACCTGAACGTTTGAAAGTGAAGTTTCCTGATCGTACAGCCATAATTTTGTTTTGGAATGCGTTATCGCGGTGTTATAAACGATGCGATAAAGCCACGACGAAAATTTACTTTCGTTCTTAAATGTATGCAAATTTCGGTATACTTTCACGAAGCTTTCCTGCACGACATCTTCCGCATCTTGCACATTGCCGCAAATCCGGTGAGCGATGGTAAACGCCATATCCTGATAAGTTTCGACAAAGTACGTGAATGCGGAAGTGTTGCCTAAAAGCACTTGTTTCACCCGCTGACTTTCGTTCATTGTAATGGATTATTCCTGATCGTTTTCCTCCTTTTGTTGGGTTAAAGGCATTTTTTGTGTAACCAGAAAATAAACTAAATAACCTAATCCGAGGAAAAAGACAATTGAACTGGCAATCATCCAAAATTCATTCCCTTGCCCGATTATCAAATATTCACCGCACAAAAAACCTACTATTATCCCAATTCCCAAAGCTACCAACACGATTCCGTTACGCAATGATACAAATCGGTTAGGTGTGTGTTTCCTTTTAGTTTCAGTTGGAGGAATAATGCCTTGATTTATAAGTCCCATGCGTTCTTGGTGTCTGGAATGCATCCACCTGAGTCCCAAAATGATTGCAGCGATAAAAGGAGCACCAAAAATACTGATTATAGCAATAATTGCAACTAATGAGTCATTAAAACTTTCCATATTCAATTAATTTATAAGTTGTTTTTTAGTTTCATACATAGGACAACAACTTCTTTAATTCGGTTACAAAAATAGGTAAATATTTTCGATAAATATTATTAAAAATTGAAAATCAGCATGTTAAAAACTTCTCAACAGAACAAATATTTTTAAGATTTTAAATTCGTGGAATTAATTTCTATTTGTTTTCTTTGTAATAAGCAACTGAATTATGAACGAAAAAACGCTCGAAAAACTGAAAATTCTTGCCGATGCTGCTAAGTACGATGTGTCTTGTGCATCGAGCGGTACTTCACGCGGTGCTGTGAAGGATGGACTGGGTACGGCAGCGGGGTGGGGCATTTGTCATAGCTTCACACCTGACGGCCGATGTATTTCGTTGTTCAAAATTCTGCTTACCAATCATTGTATTTACGATTGTGCGTACTGTTCCAACCGACGAAGCAATGATGTGCAGCGCACAGCTTTCATTGCCGAAGAATTAGCAGAACTAACCATAGAGTTTTATCGGAGAAATTATATCGAAGGACTTTTTCTAAGTTCGGGCGTGATGCGCAACCCCGATTACACGATGGAACAAATGCTTCGTGTGGTTATGTTGTTGCGCGAAGTACACCGATTCAACGGTTATATTCATATGAAAACTATTCCAGGAGCGAGCAGGGAGTTAATTGCTCAAGCGGGAATGTATGTCGATCGTATGAGCGTAAATCTCGAAATTCCATCGGAGCAAAATCTAAAATTGCTTGCTCCTGAAAAAGATTACGAAAGCGTTTTCGCACCCATGCGGTACATTCAGCAGGGAATGCTGGAAAGTGCGGAAGACCGAAGGAGATTTAATAAAGCACCTAAGTTTGTTCCTGCAGGACAAAGTACACAGGTCATTATCGGTGCCACACCCGATACCGATAAGCAGATTCTCACGCTGGCTTCGGCGTTGTACAAGCGACCGTCGTTCAAGCGGGTGTATTATTCGGGATATATTCCCATTAATAAAAACGACAGCCGCTTGCCAATGCTTGCCAAACCGCCATTGGTACGCGAAAACCGTTTGTATCAGGCCGATTGGCTGATGCGTTTTTACGAATTCAAAGCGAGTGAAATTGTAAACGATGCGCATCCCGACCTCGATTTGGACATTGATCCCAAAATGGGTTGGGCTTTACGAAATCCGTCGTTCTTCCCCATTGACGTAAACACTGCTCCTTACGAAATGATTCTTCGTGTGCCGGGAATCGGTGTGAAATCAGCGAAATTGATTATTGCTTCGCGACGATACGGACGGTTAAACTCCGTTCAGTTGAAGAAGATAGGTGTAGTAATGAAACGGGCTCAGTATTTTATAGTGTGCCGTGAACTGCCGATGCAAACCGTAAATGAACTTACTCCACAGTATGTCCGTCGTCAGGTTTCGCAGAAGCAGAAAAAACAAACAGCCGATTTGTTGCAGTATTCGATTGATTGGGGAGAATGATTTTGCGACTTGGAAACTTGGAGAAAGGGCGATGTGGGTAGGTGAGACTCGGGGACTGGGTTAGCTTGGAAAAGAGGGATAAGGGTTACAAATTGTAATCAATTGCCAACATTAAATAGTTGTATAATAACAAAAATTCCTCATTGCCGCGAAGCGGCTAAACAATAATAACCCCGTACGAAGTGCGGGGTGGCAAACACAAACGAAACTTAGCCCTGTAGGGGCTGAACTAATCTATATATTTTTTTAACGCGATATTGAAATCGCATGATCCCGATGATAGTTTTCACCTACGATAAAACCTTCGATGGACTTCTTTCCTGCGTATTTTTCGCCTATGAGCAGAAGAAATTTCCCGATCTAATCCTTTCTGATTCCGATCAGAAACCGTTATTCATTGACGAACAATACCATGTAAATACCGAAAAAGAAAAATCGCTTCGTGTGTGGAAAGCATTAGAGAAAAAGTTGTCGAAAATTGCGCAAAATATGATGTTAAGCGTTTGGTTATCGGAATTGCCTGAAATAGAAATGCTACTTTTTCGCTATATCCGAAAAAATATCAATCACTTGAAAGGAATAGAAATGAATTTTGGTGACGATGATGTGCTTCGCATCAAGGAGATTGCACAAAAAGTGGTTAAAGAAGCAGAACATCTCAGGCAGTTTGTAAGATTTCAGGAAACGGCCGATGGTATTTATTTCGCGCCGATTACGGCACGATACAATGTGCTGTCCCTCATAATCCCGCATTTTAAATCGCGATACGCCAATCAATCGTGGATTATTTACGACACAAACCGTAACATCGGATTGTATTATGATAAGCATTCGGTCACGGAAGTATCGTTCTCACAAAAAGATCTTTCAGAATTGAAACTCGGAAAACTCAGCGACGAAAAATTATCGGAAGAAGAGGCTTTGTTCCAAAAAATGTGGAAAGAATATTTCAAAAGCACTACGATAAAAGAGCGCATCAACCTTAAGCTTCAGCGACAACACATGCCACAACGCTATTGGAAATATTTGACCGAAATGCAATAACCTCCTCCTAAACCTCCCTCTAAAGGTGGAGGAAATAAAAACGCGGGCTGCAAAAAATATTCGCAGCCCGCAAAAAGTCCCCTTCAGGGGATTAGGGGTTTTTACTTCGTTTTCAACAAATCACGGATTTCAGTCAACAAAGTTTCTTCTTTTGTTGGTTCCGGATCGGGTGCAGGCGCTTCTTCTTTCTTGCGTTTCATCGCATTCATCGCTTTGATAACCATAAAAATAGCTGTACCTACGATGAGGAAATCGATAACCGCTTGAATAAAAGCTCCATAATTCCATGTAATTGCCGGAACTTCGGCTCCTGCAGCATCAATTGCAGCTTGTTTCAGCACCACTTTCAAATCGGCGAAACTACCTTGTCCGAAAAGCAGAGCGATGGGCGGCATCAAAATATCGTTAACGAAAGAGGTAACGATTTTACCGAAAGCAGCTCCGATAACAATACCAACGGCCATATCAACCACATTGCCGCGCATTAAAAATTCTTTAAGTTCAGTTCTAAATGACATAATGATAATTAATTAAAATGTTAATCCTCCATTTTGCTACAAAGAAAACAAAAAAATGTGAATATTTTAACAATATAGATAAAATTTACATCATATCAATGAAATATCTCTGCAATCATGCATCGGGCAGAACCACCACCGTTTGTTTCAATGGTTGAAAGCTCAGGTGAAAGAATCTTATTGTAGGTCGAAATAATTGTCTCCTGCTGCAGGGTCAATGATTCGCGTGCTGTTGCCGACATGATCATCAGTGGCTTACCGCTGCGACTTTTCACTTCCAGCATATTTCCGGCAAAATGTTCCACCTGGTCGAGTGAAATCTCTACGATAATTTTCCCAGTCGTCGCCAACCTCGATGCTACTCTTTCACGTTCCTTTTCATCTTTTATTGATTCTAAGCAGACAATAGCCACCTGAGTTCCCACTTCCATCATCACGTTGGTGTGATAAATGAGGTTGCCGTTTTTGTCGAATGAATCGAAAATCACGGCATCAAAATTCATTTGCGAACAAAAATCCTGCAGTACTTTTTCCGATGTTCTGGGAGAACGGCAAGCGTAAGCAATCCGTTTGTCACGATCGAAAATCATACTTCCGGTGCCTTCCAGAAATTCGTCTTTTGCTTCCCACGATGTAAGATCGATGAGTTTGGTATGATTCATTTTCCTGCGTAGGAAATCCAACACGGCAGGTTTTCTTTCCTGACGACGATTCTCTGCAAACATGGGATAAAGAACCAATTCTCCAGAAATATGAGAAGAAAACCAGTTATTGGGAAATATGGAATCGGGTGTCCAGGGTTCTTCCGTGTCCTGTATTACAATCACATCCACATCGTTGCTTCGAAGCAAACTCACAAAGGCCTCAAATTCGTCCAGCGCTTTTTCAGCCACTTTTTCCTGCTCTGTTTTTTGCTGGAAATAGTTGTTTTTGGCTGTTTCTTCGTTAAATCCGAAACGTGCCGGACGGACCATCAATATTTTTGAAGTTGTTTGCATAATCAGCTAAAGGTTAAGAGCAAAAAGTCAAGGGTTACGAGTTGGAAACTTATAACCCGCAACCCGGTTTACTCAAGTGTTTTAATCGATTCTTTTATAATTTCAATCGCTTCACGAAGTTGCTCTTCGGTTATTACCAGCGGAGGCGCAAAGCGAATAATGTGCTGATGTGTAGGTTTTGCCAACAGGCCGTTTTCTGCCATTTTCAGACAAACATCCCAGGCTTCCTTGCCGTTATGCGGTTCAATAACGATAGCGTTCAACAAGCCTTTTCCGCGAACTTCTTTAACAAACGGGCTATTGAGCTTCGCCATTTCGTTGCGGAAAATTTTTCCGAGATATTCGGCTTTTTCTGCCAGGTATTCTTCTTTTACCACTTCCAGTGCAGCCGTTGCCACCTTACAAGCGATGGGAAATCCACCGAATGTAGAACCGTGCTGACCGGGTTTAATCGTCATCATAATCTCGTCATCAGCAAGAACGGCCGAAACCGGCATTACTCCGCCAGAAATGGCCTTGCCTAAAATTACGATATCAGGACGGATACCTTCGTGGTCGCAACACAACAATTTTCCTGTGCGGGCTATTCCTGTCTGTACTTCGTCGGCGATGAACAGAATATCGTGTTGTTCACAAAGGTGTTTGCATGCTTTCAGGTAACCGTCATCAGGAACAAAAACACCCGCTTCACCCTGAATAGGTTCAACCAGCAATCCGGCAATTTTGTCTCCTTTTTCTTCGAAAATTTTCTGAACGGCATCCACATCGTTGTACGGAATTACTTCAATTCCGGGCGTATAAGGGCCATAATCGGCACGTGCATCGCCGTCGGTAGAAATGGAAACGATGGTAATGGTGCGTCCATGGAAGTTCCCTTCACAAGCCACAATGATGGCTTCGTTTTCAGGAATTCCCTTTTTCAGATAACCCCACTTGCGAGCAAGTTTCAATCCGGTTTCAACAGCTTCGGCACCCGAATTCATCGGCAACATTTTGTCGTAGCCGAAATAATTGTGAACAAATTCTTCGTACGGGCCCAGGCAATCGTTGTAGAAAGCACGTGATGTCAGGCACAATGTTTCTGCCTGATCGGTCAGCGCTTTTACTATTTTCGGATGGCAATGTCCTTGATTTACTGCAGAATAAGCTGACAGAAAATCGAAGTATTTTTTGTCATCAACATCCCAGACATAGGCGCCCATTCCCTTGGATAACACAACGGGCAGCGGATGATAATTGTGAGCTCCGTATTTATCTTCCTGATCGATAAATCGTTGAGCGTTTTCAGTAATTAACATAAATAGCGATTTAAAAGTTAGTATTGTGGTTTTATAAATAAGTTCGAAAATGTTACATCTTGGTCAGAACTAAGTTTCGGAACAGAATTTCTTTTCCTTCGCTCTGCAAACCGATATAACCTTCTTTAACCATGCCAGTGCCTGTGTTTTGATGAACATCGTTCACGTAAACGTCAATAACACTGTCTTTTACAATAATTTTCACTTTGTTCCATTCACCGGTTGGGTTTTCGCTTGATGGTTGTTTTTTGGCAATTACCGGGAACTTGGGACGTTCCGTTACACCTTCTGGAAGCGTGTATTCCTTCATATCGGAACCTGCGAGCATCACGAAATCGCCTGCCTTGCCAGCTGCCAACTGTATTTCAATACCTGTGGCAAAAGGATTTTTAGGATCTTCTATTAGTACAAAAATTCCGCTGTTGGTGGCTTCAACCGCCCATCTGTATTCCAGTTCCAGGGTGTAATTAGAATATTTTTCTTTTGTGTACATATAGCCTAACGGCTCCCCCTTGATGGAAATTTGTCCGTCTTTTACGGTATAAACCTGATCGCCGGGAACAGCATCATTTTCGACTACAAAGTTCCAGTTCGATAAATCTTTTCCATTAAAAATTTTTCCGTTGTCTTGCGTGCAGCTTGTAGCGAAGATAATGAATGTTGCGAATACAAATAGAATTGTCTTTCTCATTTGATATATAATTAGATGATGGATGTATCTTTTAACAAAGTTAAGCATTATAACTGAAAATACAGACATGTTTCGGCAAGAAATTAGATTTTTGAAAGAATTCCTAAGATGATATTGTTATCGTTTTATTAATAAAGATTGGCGATGTGGAATATAGTCCTAAAAAAGCAAAAAATGATTGTGAGATAGGCAATAAATGCATATTTTTGCTCAATTTTAGGGTAATAAAATCACTAAAGATAAAAATGAAAAAGGCGCACATTCTTTGGGCGGACGATGAAATTGATTTACTGAAACCGTATATTCTTTTTTTGGAAGAAAAAGGATACGGCGTGGATTCGGTGAATAGTGGTCGTGATGCCATTGAAAAGTGCCGAAAATCGTTTTACGATATTATTTTTTTAGATGAGCATATGCCCGGATTATCGGGTTTGGAAACGCTCTCCAAAATAAATACTTTTCTCCCCGGTACTCCGGTGGTAGTAATCACCAAAAGTGAAGATGAAGGGATTATGGAGAAGGCTATCGGCAAGAAAATTGCTGATTATCTGATAAAACCCGTAAATCCGAATCAGATTTTGATGACGATCAAAAAAAATCTGGAGAAAAACGAAATCATCACTGAAACAAACACGATTAATTATCGGGAGGAGTTCAGTAGGTTGAGTAGCGAAATTAACAACTGCCATACGACAGAAGATTGGGCAGAATTGTATAAAAAACTCGTTTATTGGGAAATAGAATTCGCACATTCTCAACATCCGATGCAGGAAGTGTTATGGATGCAGAAATCGGAAGCAAACGATGAGTTTGGCAAATTTGTGAAACGGAATTATCATAAATGGCTGCAAGCACCTGATGCGGATCCTTTGTTAAGTCACGAAGTGTTTAAGAATCTGGTTTTTCCGATATTAGATAAGGATGAAAAACTATTTTTTATTTTAATCGATAATTTCCGTTTCGATCAATGGCAGGCAATAAAAGACCTTGTTTCGGAATTTTTTACTTATACCGAAGATACCTATTTCAGCATTCTGCCAACGACGACGCAATATGCGCGTAACGCTGTTTTTTCAGGATTGATGCCGTTGCAAATTATGAAAATGTTTCCCCATCTCTGGGTGGATGAAGATGAGGACGAAGGCAAAAATCTGTCTGAAGAGCCACTTGTTCGCTCTCAATTGGAAAGACATAAAAGAAAAGAAAAGTTTTCGTATCACAAGATAAATTCCAACGCCGAAGGCGAAAAACTATTACATATTTTTTCTGAGTTGGAAAACAATGATTTAAACGTAATGGTTTTTAATTTTATCGATATGCTTTCGCATGCGCGAACAGAATCGAAAATGATCCGTGAACTGGCACCCGACGAGGCGGCGTATCGTTCACTTACGCGTTCCTGGTTTCAGCATTCACCGCTATTCGGGTTACTGAAAAAGATATCGGAAAAAGGTTATAAAGCAATTTTTACAACAGATCACGGGACTGTCAGGGTAAAGAATGCTCAGAAAGTGGTTGGTGAAAAAAGCACTAACACAAACTTACGCTACAAAATGGGCCGGAATTTGTCGTACGACCCTAAAAAGGTATTCGATATCATTCAGCCGGAAAATGTAGGATTACCGTCGCCAAATATCAGTACAAGGTATGTTTTTGCTCTCGGCGATGATTTTTTTGCTTATCTGAACAACTATAATCATTACGTTTCGTTTTACGAAAGCACGTTTCAGCACGGTGGGATTTCAATGGAGGAAATGATTGTTCCATTGATAACGCTGCAACCAAAAATGTAGAGACACAATGCTTGCGTCTTATAAAGAAAATATGCAACTCAAAATAAATGACATATCCGAAATAAATAACGTTGCCAAACAATTTGTTTCACAAATCGGAGACGCAAATGTTTTTGCTTTCTATGGCGCAATGGGAGCCGGAAAAACCACGTTCATCAAAGCCGTGTGCGAAGAACTGGGTGTGCAGGAAACCATTACCAGTCCCACATTCGCGATTATCAACGAATACAAGGACAGTGGAGGTAATTCCATTTATCACTTCGATTTTTACCGCATCAATAAACTGGAAGAAGCATTCGATTTCGGATACGAAGACTATTTTTACAGCGGAAATCTGTGTTTTATCGAGTGGCCCGAATTGGTTGAGTCGCTTCTTCCCGATAACACTGTGAAAGTGTATATCACCGAAACCGATAATGGCACCCGCACAATAGAAACCAAAAATCTCGATTAAACGAATTGAGTTTTAAATAATCTAACAAATCAGTTCAGCAAAAAAGAATTACAATATAAATGAAAAAAATAATCTTATCCGCCATCATATTTCTATCCACACTTTCGGTTTCATCGCAGGTGAACACCGACAGGGTGATGATGATCGGAAAAAATGCGCTTTATTTTGAGGATTACGTGCTTGCCATACAGTATTTTAATCAGGTTATCGGGGCAAAATCTTACCTCGCCGACCCGTATTATTTCCGGGCAATGGCAAAATTTATGCTCGATGATTTTAAAGGTGCCGAAGAAGATGCAAATCTTTGTATCGAACGAAATCCCTATTATACGGCAGCGTACCAGCTTCGCGGAGCGGCACGACAAAATCAGGAGAAATTTGAGCTGGCAGCTACCGATTACCAGCGCAGCCTGGAGTTTTTTCCCGAAGACCGGCTCACATTGGTGAATATGGCCATCGTGAATGTGGAATTAAAGCATTACGAAGTAGCCGAAAAATTCTTCGAAGTACTGATACGACGTTTTCCCGATTACGTTCCCGGATATCTTACCCGTGGACAAATGCATTTGGAAAGAAATGATACGCTGAAAGCGTTAGCTGATTACGATAAAGCTATCGAAATTGATCCGTATACGGCACAGTCTTTTTCTGCGCGCGGATTACTGCAGTTTCAGCTGAAAGATTACAACAAGGCGCTTGCCGATTTAGATGAAGCTATCCGTCTTGACCCGTATTTTACCGGAAACTACATCAATCGCGGTTTGGTAAAATATAATCTGAACGATTTACGAGGTGCGATGGCAGATTACGACAGAGTGATAGAATCGGATGAGAATAATCTGATTGCTCTGTTTAACCGTGGGTTGCTGCGTGCGCAGGTTGCTGATAATAATCGTGCTATCCGGGATTTTGATAAAGTTATCGAAATGGAACCCGAAAATACAATGGCGTATATAAACAGAGCAATGTTGCACGCTGAAATCGGGGACAATGCAAGTGCTATTCAGGATTTGAACTTCGTGCTCAACGAGCATCCCGATTTTTTTACCGGATATTATATGCGTGCCGAAATGAAGCGTCAATTGAACGACTTGCGAGGCGCTGAACGTGATTATCTGACTGCCCGAAATGAAGAGGCTAAGGCCAAAAAACGGGCAACGGTGGATGCCGCTGACGGTAGAAAGCTGGCTGCTGAGTCGAAGGATACGCGCGAAGAAACGGATAAGGATATCGATAAATTCAATCTTCTGGTTGTTGCCGACAAGGAAGCATCGGAAAAGAACCAGAGTAAGTACCAGCGTGAATCTCGTGGTCGGGTACAGGATTTGAATACGAAAGTAACGCTGGAGCCTAAATTCGTACTGACGTATTACGACAAAGGATTTGAAGTGAACAGACCTGTTTATTTTTCCGAATCGATGGAGAAAGCCAACCAACTGCTGAACCTGAACTGGAAACTCAAAGCAGTCAACAATGAGGCTGCAATGAACGAATTGCAGGTGCAAACGCATTTCCGTTCTATCGATAATTTTTCGCGATTGTTGGTTCAAAATCCAAACGATGCTAAACTGTATTTCGGTCGCGGAATGGATTTTATGCTGGTTCAGGATTACGAAAATGCATTGAAAGATATTAACAGAGCAATCGAGCTGAATCCAGATTTTATACAATCGTATTTTGTGCGGGCGGTGATAATGTCCAAGCAGTTGGAACTTGATCCTTTGCTGCCACCTGAAACGGTTGCTCCGGAATCTCCCGTTGGTGTAAATCCTGCCGACAGATTGAAAGATTTGCCACAGATTGCCAAGACGAAAATACCCGAAGTTTCTACAAAATCGTTCAAATACGATGCTATTTTAAAGGATTACGAAACTATTCTTCGTCTCGATCCTAATTTCATCTTTGCATACTACAATATGGCTGAAATTTACAGTCTTGAAAAAGACTATCGCGCAGCGATTGACAGCTATAGTAAAGCGATAAAAATTGAACCACAGTTTGCCGAAGCGTATTTCAATCGCGGACTATCGCGATTATCGATTGGCGAAACTGCTATCGGGCTGGATGATCTTCGCAAAGCCGGTGAATTGGGAGTAGTAGAATCGTACAGCATCATCAAGCGGATGCAATAAAAAAGAAAGAAGAGGAATAAAATTCCTCTTCTTTCTTTTTTTAATAATACTCCTTAATCTATTACTAAAATTACTTAGGCTCTGTTCTGTGGCTCACCATCCAGTTGATGCCGAACTTATCGGTAAACATGCCAAAATATTCTCCCCAGAATGAAACGTTCAAGGGCATTGTTACTTGCCCGCCTTCCGATAATTTATTAAACAATTTTTCAGCTTCTTCCTTGCTGTCTGCACCGATCGAAAGAGAAAAGTTGTTGCCTTTCATGTAATTTGAAGACCATTCACCTCCCGTGTCGCTTCCCATTAAAACGGTTTCCTTGCTGATCGGCAAAGAGATATGCATTATTCTGTCGCCAAAATCTGCAGGAATCGGCTTACTTCCATCGTTTGGCATGTCTTTATAGCGACCTATGTAGGGAAACTCTCCGCCAAAAGCCGATTTGTAAAAGTTGAACGCTTCTTCACAATTTCCGTTGAAGCTTAAATAAATGTTTACTGTTGCCATATTATTATTGTGATTTTAAATTATTGTTCTTCTAAAATAGTTTTGAGCTTGTTTAATCCGGTTTCAAAATCGCCGGCGATCATCTTTTCGAAATCCATAAACAGCAGCATAACGTTCATCGGATAATTCACTCGTCCGGAGAAGCCCCACCTTACTTTGGTTCGGTTGTCTGGTTCCGCTTCCGTGATCATATATGCTTTTTCAGTCGATTCGAAAGGCTTGATAAAACGAAGTTCGTAATCGATGCGTTCGCCTTCGGTAATTTTTAAAATTTCCTGTTCGCCTGCACCCACATCGGGATTTTCACTTTCCCAAGCCGATATAAAACCGGGCGTTCCATCGATTCCTGTATAGGTTTTTTTCATATTGGGATCTATCGTTGCCCATTTACTGAAATTATCCTGATTCTTGAGGTACTTAACGTAATCAAAAACTTCTTGTTTCGGTTTATTGATGGAAATTTCTCTTTCTACAGCATATTCTTTTTGAACAAAAATTGCAACAATTAGCGGTAGTGCTATCAATATTGCGATTGCCAAAAATACTCTCTTTAAAATTTTCATACTTAGTGACTTATTTGATTTGATCTTTTGCAGATATTACAAAGACACATTTAACACACAGGTATGGAAAGTTGTTTTGATGAAACTAAATCTTTTTTGTGTTTCGATTTTTTACTTCACCTCATCCGGCCACGGACAAACCTCTCCGGTAGTTTTGAAAGATGGACGTTGTGCTTTCATTTTGCGGAGTCTATTGCTTAATTCTTTCGAAAGTTTTTTTACTAATTGGGGATTTGAAGATGCTAAATCTCTTGCTTCGCCGATATCGTTAGTAACATTGAAAAGCTCCCGTTTACCTGTTTCGTAATAATATATCAATTTAAAGTCACCTTTTCGGATAGCGCTTGTTGTACCGATTCCCGGGCCGTCGTTACCCCAAAGGTTAGGAAAGTGCCAGATCAGGCTGCGGTTATTGTAATTGGTAGTTTTTCCCAAAAGCATTGGGACGAAACTCTTTCCGTCAACCTGCTGCTTGGTTTTATATGATTCCACTTGCGCCATTTCGAGCAATGTTGGAAAATGGTCTTCTATGATTGTATATTCGTTGTTTCGGGTTCCGGCTTTTACTTTACCCGCCCATTTCACGATCATCGGTTCGCGGATTCCGCCTTCATACATCGAACCTTTACCGCTGTTCAGTGGCGCGTTGTGAGTGTGAAGTGGTAAGTCTCGCCAGTGAGGTTCTGATGACAATCCCCCATTATCGCCCATGAAAACGATTATCGTGTTGTCGTCCATTCCATTCTTCTCCAACCAATCCATTAAATCGCCCAGACTCTTGTCCATCCCTTCGATAAGTGAGGCATAACCCGCTTCTTTTTCCGATAATCCGGCGTCGATATATTTTTGATAATAACGCATGTCCTTATCCACCGGAATATGAATAGCGTAGTGTGACATATACAGGAAAAATGGCTGCCCAAGGCGTTTGGCTTTATCGAGCGCTTTCATGGCTTCCAGCGTAAGCGCTTCGGTAGCGAAAATGTTTTTTCCCCAATAATCTTTTAATCCCGGAATGGCCTGAAGAGGCGATGGTTTTCCATCGGTACGGTTTCCAAAATTCTGCTCTCCCAGGTAACTGGCAATGCCTCCACCAGCGTGCCCTGCAATGTTTACTTCGAATCCCAAATGATAAGGGCTCTCTCCCGGTGTGTCGATAGCTCCCCAGTGTGCCTTTCCGCAATGAATGGTGTGATAGCCGTTGTTTTTAAGAATTTGCGCCAATGAAGTTACTTCGTAAGTGGCGGGGATATTGGGAACTTGAGCGATGCCGTTTACGTTCCATTGGGGAAATTCCAGCACATCGCTTTTTCGGTCTGTAGATTTGTTTTTCTCCAATGTCCAGTTGGTTACCCGATGACAGGCAGCGTTCATTCCGGTTAACAGACTCACGCGCGTTGGTGAACTTACTGGACAGGCATAGGCTTGCGTAAACACCATTCCCTGCGACGCCAGCCGCTCCATATAGGGCGTATAGTATCGCTCGTTGGACTGCGTTTTTTCCGTCCAGAAAGGAAGCGATGTGTCCTGCCAGCCCATATCATCTACCAAAAAATAGATGATATTCGGGCGAGTATTTGTGGTCTGAGCTGAGAGTGCTGATGCTGAAAGAATAGCAATAGGCAGTAAGGACTTTTTCATAGCTTTACTCTATAATTTCGCATTATATACACTGAAATTTATAATCTGATGGATATCAATGTTTTTTCAACTATTAGTCGTAAGTGGCTGACTTCAGTTGGTTCAAAAGTTTGAATACTTTTATGTCCGACTGACTCTTTAAAATGTAAGATGCGATATAAAAAACACAACAATACATAGATTATTGTTTCGCCCCTTGAAGAATTGCTCCTTGATCTGTTTTACCCTGCGGTCGCAATGCTATTCAACAAAAAACGACACGATTATTTGTGCACAAATTTCAGTTTCGCTTCTTCTCCCTGATTTAAATCAAAAGAGATGTAACCGTTCTCTGTAGCTAATTCTTTTCCGCTTCGTTCTACCGATGCAGCATAAACCGGAACTTTCAGTTTGAAAGTATTATTGGTTTTGGCTTTGATGACTGCCGACGACAATTGCTTGTTGCTCCAAACAGCATCCACTTCGGCTCCGCCGCGCACGCGTAAACCCTTAAAGTTTCCGGTTGCCCAGTTGTCAGGAAGAGCGGGAAGCAGTTCTATATAGCCATCATGGCTTTGGATGAGCATTTCGGCAATCCCCGATGTGCCTCCAAAGTTTCCATCGATTTGGAACGGCGGATGCGCACAAAACAAATTAGGATACGTTCCGCCGCCGTGACCACTGTATGTGGTGGCATTGATATCGATGGACGGTTGCAACAAACTTTTGAATAGTTTGTAAGCCCGATTACCATCTTGCAGACGTGCCCAAAAATTCACTTTCCACGCGCGCGACCAACCCGTTCCTCCATCGCCGCGGCGATTAAGCGTTTCACGAGCCGCTTCAGCAAGTTCCGGAGTGCTGTTTAGCGTAATCTGATTTGCCGGATACAGTCCGTACAAGTGCGAAACGTGGCGATGTTTAGGTTCGGCTTCTTCGTAATCTTCCATCCACTCCTGCAAATAACCGTTGGGACTGATTTGAACGGGTGGCAATTTGGATAATTGTTCACGAATGCGTTTGGTGGTTTCGTCTTCGATATTCAGAATCTCAGCGGCTTTCAAAACATTGCCGTATAATTCGTTGACCAACTGAATATCCATTGTGGGACCCAAACATACGTTTACCGCAGTTTTTGTGCCCGGCATAAAAAACGCGTTTTCGGGCGACGATGACGGGGCGGTTACCAACCAACCGTTTTCGGGTTCGGTAATCATACTGGTGGTGAAAAAATCGGCGGCGCCTTTCAAAGTCGGGTAAATCGACGCCAAGTACTCCTTGTTTTGTGTGAAAGCGTAATGTTCCCAAAGGTGTTCGCAAAGCCATGCTCCGCCCGTGATAGTAGAACCCCACGACGCGTGTTCGCCAGGCGCAGTAAACAGCCACGGATTGCTCATCATGTGCGCCATCCAGCCTTCGGCTCCGTAATAGGTCTTTGCGGTTTCAGTTCCTGACGGAACCAAAGAATTAGTGAATTCAATCAGCGGTTTGTGCAGTTCCGATAAATTGCATACTTCGGCAAGCCAATAATTCATTTGCACGTTGATATTGAGGTGATAATCACCGTTCCACGGTGTTTGCACGGTATTAGCCCACAAACCCTGCAAATTAACAGGTAACGTGTTTTCGCGTGTGCCGGAAATCAACAGATAACGGCCGAATTGAAAATAGAGTGCCGCGAAAGCCGGGTCGTCGTTTCGTTGAAAATCGTTCAAACGCGCATCGGTTGTTGTAACGTTATCCTGTTCGCCTAAATTCAGTTCCACTCGGTTAAATTTATCCTGATACGCTGCAATATGATTGTTTTTTAACTTATTGTATTCCATTCTCACTGAAGCTCCCAATAAATTATCCACCGTTGTGTTGAAGTTTTTATCCAGCATATCGGTAGATGACGAAATGATAATTAATGCCTCATCGGCATCGGAAAGTTTGATCGATGAATCATCTGCTCCCAGTATTCCGCCTTTGTTTATAACTTGCATCCGGGTGCGGTAGCGAACGCCTTTATCGGTATCGTATCCATCATTCAACTGTCCTTCCATTTGCAAACCGTTGTCGTTTCCCAAGGAAACGGTTACTCTTTCCGGGCGACTCAACGCGGCATCGAACGAAATGGACCCTTTTTTGTCTGCCGACAACCGAATCACCAACACATCATCAGCGTGAGAAGCAAAATATTCTCGCGTGTAAGTTACGTCGCCTTTTTTGAATTGGGTACGCGCTACTGCATCGTTGAGCGAAAGCGATCGTTGATAGCCGTTTACCGAATCGGTTGAGGCATAATTGTATTGGATATTTAAATCACCCAACATCTGAAAACAACCGTAAGGTGCGTCTTTTCCGGCGCCGAGAGACGAACCTTTTCCGCCGCAACGGAAATGCTGATACATCATATTTTGCGCGTCTACGTTTTTGCCTTCGAGCAGCAATTGGCGAATTTGCGGTAAATAATTGATGGCTTCGGGATTGAGAGCATCTTTATCCACACTTCCCGACCACATTGTGATGTCGTTCAGCACAATATGCTCTTTATCAATTCCGCCATCTGGCATCATCCCAATGCGTCCGTTTCCTAACGGAAGCGTTTGTTCCCAAATATCGGCAGGTTTATCAAACAACATCTTCATTTCTTGTGTCGATGTCTTTTGAGTTTGAGCGCAAGCAGTAAAAATTATCGCGATGGCAAGTAGTGAAAGGAGATCTTTTTTCATCTTATTGTTATTATAATTGTTTTCAGTTAATTGTTACTGCACCTGGAGTCGATTGTTCTGTTCTAATATCCGTTTGTTTATCAAACTTAAACTCATCCGCAAAACTGTTATTTTCGATAGTAACATTGGCCACTTTTTCAAAGAAGAAAGGACTGGTGTTCCAATGAAACGGTTCAAAATCGGTATTGTGTGTAATGGTATTGTTGCGGAAAATGAGCCCGTCGGT
>DCEG01000007.1 GCA_002316835.1 Bacteroidales bacterium UBA1035
AATGAGGATAATCGATACACATGCACACTTGTATCTGGAGGACTTTGACAGCGACCTGGATGAAGTGGTTGAAAAAGCAAAGTCCATTGGTGTAGAAAAAATTTTGTTGCCTAATATAGATGAAACTTCTATTTCAAACTTAAAGCAAACAGTTGACAAATATCCATCCTTTTTTATACCGATGATGGGATTGCATCCAACAAGCGTATCTGAGGATTGGGAGCAACAATTGAAAATTGTCTATGACGAGTTAAATTGTTCAGAATACATAGCTATTGGCGAGATTGGTATCGATCTTTACTGGGATAGAAGCTCCCTGGCAAGACAAACAGCCGCATTTGAAAGACAGCTCGAATGGAGTATTGATAAAAAACTACCTGTGGCAATACACTCAAGAGATGCAATTCCTGAAGTAATACAATCGTTAAAGAATGTTGGAGGGAAGAGCGTTTTTGGAGTTTTTCACAGCTTCGGAGGAAGCGCAGAAGAATTGGAAAGAATTTTAGAGCTGGAGAATTTTTACGTTGGTATAAATGGAGTGGTTACCTTTAAAAAATCGGGGTTAAGTGAAACGTTGCTAAACTGTAATTTAGAAAAGATAATTCTTGAAACCGATTCTCCATATCTGGCCCCGGTACCATACAGGGGTAAACGCAACCAGTCGGGCTATTTAGCAGAAATAATAAAAAAGCTTACAGAAATTTATAATAAAACTGAAAAAGAAATTGCCGAAACAACTACAAAAAACGCTTATCAATTGTTTAATTTAGCGTCTTATGATTAAGTAAATAGGACCTTTTTTTATCAAAAAGTGTTTTTTTTTAAATAATTTGCACTTGAAATAGTATTAAATCGATAATTTCTGTAATTTTGTGACTGGAAAAGAAGGGTAAGTAATTTTTTTTTTGTAATTTGCGCCCGTTTTCTAAAACTGTCTCCTTTAGGGAGAGATGCTCGAGTGGTTGAAGAGGCACGCCTGGAAAGCGTGTATACGCCAAAAGTGTATCGCGGGTTCGAATCCCGCTCTCTCCGCGCGAACAGGCTGATAAATAACATATAAGACAAAGAACTAAACGTTTAAAATAAATCAAAAAAATCAATTAAAAACAAAATTAAATTCATTAATCCAAAAAAATTGAACACACAATGAAAAAGTTATTTGCAATTTTAGCAATCTTCGGCCTAATGTCTGTGGGATTGCCAACAATTCTTTCAGCTCAAGATGCTCCCGCTGCACCTGCAGTAGAAGAAACAGCTCCAGCAGCAGTATCGGTTTCCGAAACTGATGGAGGTGGATTTCACCAGGCACTGAAAGTTAAATTCATTGAGGGTGGTGCCGGATTTATGGCTCCCATTGCTCTTTGTTTAATTCTTGGTTTAGCTTTCGCTCTTGAAAGAATTATTTATCTGAGTTTAGCAGACGTTAATCCTAAAACATTGTTGAACGGGGTTGGTGAAGCACTCGACAGAGGTGACGTTGAAGCTGCAAAAGACATTGCCCGCAACACACGCGGCCCAATTGCATCTATTGCATATCAGGGATTACTTCGCTTAGATCAAGGTCCCGATGCTGTTGAACGCGCCATAGTAGCGTACGGAGGTGTACAGAGTGGTTTGCTGGAAAGAAACCTATCGTGGATCACCTTGTTTATCGCGTTGGCTCCGTCTCTCGGATTCTTGGGAACAGTAGTAGGTATGGTTATGGCTTTCGACGACATCCAACGTGCAGGTGATATGAGCCCGACAATTGTTGCCGGTGGTATGAAAGTGGCTTTGATCACGACAGTATTCGGTCTTATCGTAGCTCTTATCCTTCAAGTTTTCTACAACTACATTCTTTCAAAATTGGAAGGCATTCTTAACAAAATGGAAGATGCTTCGATCACTCTTCTTGACCAGGTAGTAAAATACAACGTTAAATACAAAAAATTATAATTAATATGGCTGTAACTAAAATACGTAAAACCTCCAGTTTAGCGTTCCTGGTTACCATTATTGTTACATTGGTGGTATTGGGGCTATTCTTATTTGGAGGACAAGTTGCGCCTGAACAGAAACTTGTTCCTGACATGTCTCAGCCCATATTTACCGATATGTTGCTGTATTGGGCTTATGCGCTACTTGCAATAACAATTGTAGCATTGATACTTTTCGCTATATTCGGTTTTCTCCACAGCTTGAAGGTTAATCCTAAAGGCGCCATACGCGGACTATTGGTTCTTTTGGCAATGGTTGTAATTTTAGGAATATCTTACTTCCTTGGAAGCGGAGAAATATTGAATATCCCAGGTTATGACGGAGGAGACAATAATCCCGGCACTTTAAAAGTTGTTGATATGTGGTTATTTACCACCTACTTCATGCTTGTATTAGTCGTTGTAGCCGTGTTGATATCTCCTTTACTGAGTAGAAGAAAATAACAGTTGATTTTTCCTCTTTTTTAAATGGAGGAATAAATAAAGATAAAATTTATGGCTAAGAAAAAAAGAAAAGTTCCTGCGCTGAATGCAAGTTCAATGGCAGACATTTCGTTTCTTTTGCTTACTTTCTTCCTGCTAGTTTCCAGTATGGATACCGACAGTGGTTTGGCAAGGCGTTTACCGCCACCGCCACAAGTGGAAGACCAGCAACAAACGGTTGATGTTCAAAGACGTAACTTGTTGGTTGTATTGGTAAACTCCAGCGATGAAACAATGGTTACTTCACAGGCAGAGACAGAATGGTATCAAAGCGATGCCGAACTGCACGGTCGTGGTAATAAAGCAAGTTTGAAAGACAAAGTAAAAGAATTTGTATTGAATACAAGTAATAATCCTTTATTACCTGAGTTAGTGGAAGAAGATTTTGGCGCTCCAATCGGGACAGTACCGGTAACGGCTGACCACGTCGTGTCGCTGCAAAACGATGCCACAACCAGTTATAAAACCTATATTGCTGTTCAGAATGAGTTAGTAAAAGCTTATAACGAACTGCGTCAGGAAGGAGCAAGAAAGTATTTCAATTCTGATTACGAAAATCTGACCGATGACCAAAAGGAACAGATAAATAAATTGTATCCGCAGAGAATCTCTGAGGCTGAACCTAAAAACTTTATGGGAGGAAATTAATATGGGAAAATTTAATAAAAGCGGCGGGCGCGATATGCCTGAACTGAATACAGCTTCAATGCCAGACTTGGTGTTTGCCATCTTATTCTTCTTTATGGTTACTACCACCATGCGTTCAGAAACGCTAATGGTTAGATTAAAGCTTCCATCTGCAACTGAAATTCAAAAACTGGAGAAAAAATCTCTTGTGACGTACATCAACATCGGACCAGCCATGGACGCTAAATACGGTACCGGAACTCAGATGCAGTTGAACGATAAGTTCGCGCAAGTTGAGGACATCCAGGATTACATAGCTCAGGAGAAGGCAAGTATGAATGAAGCTGATCAACAGTTGATGACAGTATCAATCAAAGCTGATGAAGACACAAGGATGCGCTATATCAGTGATGTTAAACAAGCACTCAGAAAAGCGTACGCCTTGAAAATCAGCTACTCAGCACGAAAAGCTGAAAACTAATGTAAGAGGCACACAGCTGTGTAATCTCTAATAAATCTGATAATAAAAAACCGAATCACAAATGTGATTCGGTTTTTTTGGTTTACCTTATTTGCTAAGCTTACCTTTTAGTCAAACGAAGGCATTCCTGCCTTTAACCAATCCATAACATTTGCGGGCGGGCACTTTGCCATTAATTCCCGTTTCATGAAATCCATATATGGAGCAACATGGTCGAAGAACTTATAATAACCTTTACATAGATAATTCAAACCGGGATTTCCGTATTTATCTTTTATAAACCTGTTCTTGGGACACTCTCCATAACAGGCAAAAAGGAATTCACATTCACGGCATTGTTTCGGCAGTTTATCAAATTTATCATTACCGAATTTAAGCTGCTCATCGGAATACATCATAGACGCGAGTGGCTTAGCATAAATGTTTCCCAGTCGATATTCAGGAAAAACAAAATGATCGCACGAGTAAACATCACCGTTGAATTCCATCACACCGGCATGACCACAAGTTTTGGCCATAGTACAGAGGCCGGGTTGCTCTCCTACCCAATTAGCAAGTGTGGAGTCAAAAATTTGAACAAAAACCTGCCCCACATCTTCTTTAATCCATTCCTCGAAAACTGCACAAAGAAAACTACCCCACTTTTCGGGTGAAACACTAAAATGAGCAAGCTCTACTTCCTCGTCTTTATCTTCTGCTGTTGCAAGCTTTAATGGTGATCGTTTTTTTCTTAATCGCTCTACAATAGGAGTAAATTGGATAAACTGAGCACCTATGGTTTTAAAGAAACGGTAAAACTCTATCGGAAAATCAGCATTATAGTCGTTTACGACGGCCATGCAGTTGTAGTCAACACCGTATTTTTTCAGAAGTTCAATACCTTTCATCACCTTATGGAACGATGGACGCCCAGTTTTATCGCGCCGGTATTCATCGTGAAACTCCTGAGGTCCATCAATAGATATACCTATCAAAAAATTATTTTCTTTGAAAAACTTGCACCAATCATCGTTAAGTAACGTTCCGTTGGTTTGAAGTGAATTATCTATTTGTCTCCCGGCAGCATATTTTTTCTGAAGTTCCACTGCCCGTTTATAAAAACTCAACGGACGCATCAGCGTTTCTCCTCCATGCCAAGTAAACATAACCTGCGGCATGGTTTGTGCCTCAATATACTCTTTGATAAACTTTTCGAGCAGTTCTTCGCTCATTACATGATTTTTCTTCTCCGTATATAAATTTGCCTTTTCAAGATAGTAACAATAATCGCAATCGAGGTTGCATTTAGAGCCAACTGGCTTTAACATTACATATAGTGGTTTGGCAAATGGTGCAAATGTTGACATATAAATATTATTTATAGCACAAATATAAACAATTTGTGCGGTTTTGGAGTTTAGGGTTGGAATATTAACATTATTATTAAAAAGAAACAAATGAGAAAAAAAGAAGATTTAGTAAACATTGGATTACTCGTGCTCAGAATCGGTATCGGAATCTCTATATTTTTTCACGGCTTACCAAAAATCACCGGTGGCCCGGAGACGTGGACAGCCATTGGTGGCAGTATGTCGAACTTAGGAATTAATTTTGCTCCTACATTCTGGGGATTTATGGCTGCTTTTTCTGAAACCATTGGTGGAATTTTGTTCGCTTTAGGGCTATTCTTCCGTCCTGCAGCTTTCTTATTAGTTGGAACAATGATTGTAGCACTGGTAATGCACTTTTCGCAAGGCGATGATTTTATGAAATATGGTCATGCACTCGATTTACTGATAGTTTTCGTTGCGGCATTACTAACCGGGCCTGGAAAATACTCGTTTGATGCTAAATTTCTTCCGAAGATAGCGTAAGTGAAAGAAATCAGAAATTAGAAGAGGCTTATTACTTATAAAATATTAATCCCTTATTTCGTCATAATTCGATGAAATAAGGGATTTTTTTATTGGGATTTTTAAAAATTTATTTTTACCCGTCTTTCATCTTGGTTCCTGGCTCTTTTGTCTGAATAAAAAAAGGGTAAGCTTACTATATCGCGCCGCTACAACCAAATACCCTTGCTTCGGTCAAGACCTGGGGGATTCAATGGGAGCTGGCCGTATAGGACTTACCCGTTACAAAGATACGGCTTTTTTTTAAGTTACAAAACCATTGATTTGATTTTCTTAAATAAAAGGCTTTTGTTACCTTTGTAGCTACTAAAAGAAAAAACTATGAACATTGTTGAAAGATTTATTAAGTACGTGAAAATAGACACACAGTCTGACGAGAATAATTCTCAAACACCAAGCACACAAAAGCAATTTAACCTGGCAAAGGAAGTTGAGCGTGAAATGGTTGAAATGGGTTTAACAGACGTTTCTCTCGACAACAATTGTTATCTTATGGCAACTTTGCCATCGAATACAGATAAGGATGTTCCCACTATTGGATTTATCGCACACTTTGATACAAGTCCCGATATGAGCGGAGAAAACGTGAGTCCCCGAATCATAAAGAATTACGACGGGAAAGATATCGTGTTAAATGAAACTCAGAATATTGTCTCATCACCCAACGATTTTCCCGAGCTGTTGAAATTCGTTGGAGATGATATCATTGTTACCGATGGGACAACACTGCTTGGCGCTGACGACAAAGCGGGAATTGCCGAAATCATGACCGCCATGGAATACTTAATCGCTCATCCGGAGATCAAGCACGGAAAAATCCGTATCGGATTTACACCCGATGAAGAGATCGGTCGTGGAGCAGATAAATTCGATGTAAAAAAATTCGGTGCAGATTGGGCATATACCATGGATGGCAGTGAAATCGGCGAATTGGAATACGAAAATTTCAACGCCGCATCGGCAAAAATATCCATTCAAGGAAGAAATGTTCATCCCGGATATGCAAAAAATAAGATGATCAACGCTTTGCACGTAGCTAACGAACTGATACAAATGCTTCCTGTTAGCGAACGTCCGGAATATACGGAAAAATACGAAGGCTTTTTCCATCTGATTGCTATTAACGGAACGGTTGACGAAGCATCGGTCTCGTACATTATCCGCGATCATGACAGACAGATATTTGAAAGTCGTAAAAAACAAATGGAACAAGCTGTTGCTTTCTTAAACTCACGTTACGACAACAGACTTAAACTCGAAATGCGCGATCAGTATTACAACATGCGCGAAAAAGTAGAACCGGTAAAATATGTTGTAGACTACGCCTACAAGGCGATGGAAGAAGTGGGAATCACACCCATTGTAAAACCCATCCGGGGAGGAACGGATGGTGCACGTCTATCGTTTATGGGTTTGCCTTGCCCAAATATCTTTGCCGGGGGCATGAATTTCCACGGACGATATGAATTTATCCCCACTAAAGCGATGGAAAAAGCTACACAAGTAATCGTAAAGATTGCCGAATTGGTAGCGAAAGAAGCATAAATCTTTAACACACAATGATATGAAAAAAACACCTTTTACAGACACACACATTGCGCTTGGCGCAAAAATGCACGAGTTCGCCGGCTACAACATGCCCATTGAATATTCGGGAATTATTGACGAACACCAAACCGTAGTAAACGCCGTTGGAGTTTTCGATGTTTCGCACATGGGCGAATTTTGGGTAAAGGGACCAAAAGCACTCGAATTCCTTCAGAAAGTTACGACCAACGATGTATCTAAACTGGAAGTTGGAAAAATACAATATACCTGTTTCCCAAACGAAGAAGGAGGTATAAAAGATGACTTTCTACTTTATCATTACGAACCGGAAAAATATCTGATGGTGGTTAACGCAGGAAACATGGCTAAAGATTGGGAATGGTGCCAAAAAAACAACACCATGGGCGCTGAATTGGAAGATGCATCAAGTCATACTGCCTTGCTTGCCGTGCAAGGACCAAAAGCGATAGAAACACTGCAAAAAATCACCGATATAGATTTGTCTGCTGTTCCTTACTACACGTTCGTTACCGGAAAAATGGGTGGTGTTGATAATGTAATTATCTCCAACACCGGATACACGGGTGCAGGCGGTTTTGAACTCTATTTCTATCCCGAATACGGGAAGAAAATTTGGGATGCCATTTTCGAAGCCGGAGCCGAATTCGGAATTAAACCCGTCGGATTGGGAGCACGTGACACACTTCGTCTCGAAATGGGTTTCTGTCTTTATGGAAACGATTTGGACGAAACCACGACTCCTTTGGAAGCAGGTTTAGGCTGGATAACAAAATTCGTGGATGGCAATGATTTTATAGCAAGAGACGTGCTCGAAAAACAAAAGACTGAAGGCGTTACACGCAAGCTGTGTGGCTTCACTCTCTTAGACAAGGGTATTCCTCGTCACGGATACGAAATTGTGAATGCTGATGATGAAGTTGTTGGAACAGTAACCTCGGGAACTATCTCACCCGTATTGAAAGTAGGTATAGGCCTGGGATATGTAAAACCGGAATACGCAAAAGCAGGAACCGAAATCTTTATAAAAGTACGCAACAAAAACCTGAAAGCAGAGGTTACCAAATTGCCTTTCAGAAAATAAGACTATCTCTTTCCAACTTAATTAAAAATCCTTTTCGTTTTGAAAAGGATTTTTAATTAACAAAAACTATCGATACATATCTATTTTGTTCGTACTTTTGCCGTGTTAAAATAATTTCGAAGTCTCAATTTCGAAATCGCGTAATATGAGTAAAGCCAAAATAGCCACTAATTTATTTTTCCTGCTCGGTTTGATTATTCTGGGTTTTATGATTTATAAAATCGGGTTGGATGTAATTTGGAACAACATTAAGCTCACCAACTGGTGGTTTATAGCGATTATCGGTATTTGGGCTGTAGTTTATTTTATCAACGCCATTGCATTTCATACCATTATCCGCGATGGTAGTCCTGAAGCCAAATCCATCGGTTTTCTCAAAACACTTAAATTGACAATCAGCGGTTACGCCATTAATCTAATCACACCTTTCGGGTTGATGGGTGGAGAACCCTATAAGATTATTGAATTACAGCGAACGCTGGGTATTCAAAAAGCCACTTCTACTACACTGCTTTATATGATGATGCATTTTGTGTCTCATTTTATTTTCTGGATGGTTTCTATTCCCCTGCTGTTCCTTATAGTGCCTAACGTGGCTGTTTCCGTTCGTATAATCCTGGCCATTGCGGGGGTCGCATCTCTTTTATTGCTGTGGTGGTCATTTACGGTTTATTCCAAAGGATTTGTCAGCAAAGCACTCTCCATGGCGGGGAAATTGCCTTTTGCCGGAAAAAGAGTGAAGGCTTATAAACAAAAACATATCGAAAAGATTGTGCAAATGGATTTCTTGATTGCCGATTTGTACAAAAATAGAAAAAGAGATTTTTTTAAGTCGCTTTCTCTGGAACTTTTATCACGATTTGTTCTCTGTACAGAAATCATCTTCATGATGTACGCCATTAACTTCCCCGTTTCTTTTGCAGATAGCGTAATCGTTGAGTCTATCCAGTCGATGGTGGGAAATCTTTTCTTTTTTATGCCGATGCAACTAGGCGCCCGCGAAGGCGGATTTATACTTGTTTTTGGTATTCTGTCGCTTCCTACAGCACACGCAGTTTACGTAAGCTTATGTATCCGTATTCGTGAACTTTTCTGGACTTTGTTTGGATTGGGGCTGATAAAGGTGGAAAGAAAAAAATAATTTTTTGTCTTTTGTCTTGGCTCCTGACTCTATCGCCTATTTTTACACATAAATCATCTTTTTCGTCATTCCGCCGTCGATAACGAAATTCTGTCCGGTAATAAATCCATTTGCTTCATCTAGCAGAAACATTACCATCTGTGCAATATCGAAAGCGTTTCCTACTCTGCCCGCCGGATGTTGAAGATGATCTTCTTTCGACAATTCAATCTGTTGTGCTTTGGCTTTTTTCTTAACAGCCGAAACATCTATCCATCCCGGACTGATACTGTTTACTCTCACATTGGGAGCCAAACTCATGGCCATAGAATGCGTGAGCGAATAAATTCCACCTTTGCTGGCAGAATAAGATTCGGTATTCGGCTCCGATTGGAAGGCTCGCGTAGAGCACATATTCACGATACTTCCCTTGGATTCAATCAAGTGCGGAGCACAAAACTTTGAGCAAAGAAAAGTTCCAGTGAGGTTGGTTCCGATGGCACGATTCCACTCTTCGAGCGTAAGCTCGTTCATCGGTTTAAAAGCTTCGTAAACAGCATTATTCACCAGTCCGCAAACAGAATCGAACTTCTTCAACGATGCTCTTATCGACGACCTGACACTCACCTCACTCGAAACATCAGTGATAAAAAATGAACATCGTTTTCTATCGAAATGTGGTTTTATTTCTTCCATAGCTTCGCTATCGATATCAAAAATGGATACGTAATAACCCACTTTAATCAGCGACTGTGCTATAATTCGCCCGATACCCTGTGCACCACCGGTAACAATAACATGTTTCATAAACCATTGAGTTTTATTAAGTTCAAAAATAGTAAATTTTTCTAAGACTAATTCATTAATCTAATATTTTCCAAAATCATAAATCAAAGATTTCTATGTATCTTTGTATCTGAAAAATAAAAAGTCAATGGATCAACAACATTTGCTTGGCATGACGCTTTCCGAAATTCAAAAAGAAATTCTGGAACTTGGATTGCCTAAATTTACCGCTAAACAAATTGTCGATTGGGTTTACGTGAAGCGCGTAAAGAGCGTCGACGAGATGACCAATATTTCCATTCGAAACAGAGATATTCTCAAAAAACGTTACGATATAGGACGGGTTGAACCTATTGACATAAAAACTTCGGTTGATGGAACAAAAAAAATGCTGTTTCCTGTAAAAAACGGTAAATACATTGAATCGGTAAACATACCCGAAGACGAACGTCTTACAATTTGTGTTTCGTCGCAAGTGGGGTGTAAAATGGATTGCAGTTTTTGTATGACGGGTAAAATGGGCTTTCTGGGAAGCCTTACCGTAAACGAAATTTTGAATCAAGTGTATTCAGTACCCGATGCTAATGAATTGACCAATCTGGTTTTTATGGGAATGGGTGAACCACTGAACAATTTCGATAACGTAATGAAAGCCATCGAAATCCTTACAGCAGATTACGGTCTTGCGTGGAGTCCCAAGCGCATCACGCTTTCTACAATTGGTGTAATTCCTAACTTAAAAAGATTTCTCGATGAAAGCAAATGCCATCTTGCCATAAGTTTGCACAGTCCGATTTCATCACAACGCCAAACGTTGATGCCGATTGAGAAAACTTTTAAGTCTGCGGATATCATAGAACTCCTCCGTGAATATGATTGGAGCCACCAGCGTCGCTTATCGTTCGAATACATTATGTTTGACGGATTGAACGATTCGCAAGTGTATGCCCGTGAGCTAAGTAAGCTTTTATCGGGATTAGATTGTCGCGTCAACCTTATTCGTTTTCATAAAATACCCGGCAGCGATCTTGCACCATCTACCGAAGAAACGATGGTTAAGTTCCGTGATTTTCTTACCGCCAAAAGATTTACCTGCACCATTCGAGCATCGCGAGGCGAAGATATTTTTGCTGCCTGCGGCATGTTATCTACCACAAAAGAATCAAGAGCCAAGAATCAAGACTAATAGACAATAGTTTTTGACATCAGCCTCCCGCATCCAGCACATCGTCTTAACAACTACATGCAAATTATAAATAATCATAAATCGAAACGATTTGTTTCATTTACAATCAAATAATTGTAATTTTGTTAAAAATAAATCCTAAAGAAAATATTATGAGACTGATAAATTTACTTCTGTTGCCCATGCTGGCAATACTCATATTTACCTCGTGCGACGGCAGTGGTTTTCTATCGGCATCCTCCATGTCGAACGAAGTGTTGGTTATCATGGAAGAAGATCAATGGGAAAGTGAAACCGGACGCGCGCTTTACGACGTGCTGAACTCGCCCGCAAAAGGATTACCCCAGTTTGAACCGAATTTCAGAATATTGCAGCTCGCACCCGAAAATTTCACCAGCACATTCAAAGTTGCCCGAAACATTATTATGCCGGAAATCTCTAATATTTACAGCGTTGCAAAACTCTCATCCGAACTCGATAAATATGCATCGGGACAGGTAATTATGACTGTTAGGGCTCCGGACACAACTGCATTTATCAATTTCCTGAAAGAAAATAAAGAAGGGATTGTGGATTATATCCTGAATAAAGAGATGGAGCGCACCGCGCAATGGCTCATCAAGGATTCCGGAACACCACAATCACATATACAACAGGTTTTTGGCTTTAATATTTATTATCCGAAAGGATTGTCGAATATTACGGAGCATCCCAATTTTTACTGGGCGACGAACAGTGCCGGACGTGCCAGAAAAGATATCGTAATTTATCAATTTCCTTATACTACCGAAACCGTTTTTGAAAAAGATTCGCTCATTGCTATCCGTAACCGGGTTTTGGGAGAATACATCACCGGATCTTTCGACTCACATATGACAACCTCTACTGCTTACGACCCCGATTACCGGAAAATGGAATATAACGGACTTTTCCGTGCCGAGTTGCGCGGATTGTGGGAAATGACCAAAGACATGATGGGCGGGCCGTTTGTTTCGCACGCTTTCGTAAATGAAAACACGAATATGGTTGTGGTGGTGGAAGTTTTTATTTTTGCACCCGAAACCGATAAACGAAACATTATCCGTGGTATGGAAGGGTCGCTTTACACCATAAAAATACCTGAAAAAACTAAGAAATAAGGAAGACAAAACAGTTTTGTCTTATTCATTTTATCGTATTAATTAAGAAAAATGTCAGAACAAATAAAAGTAGGTATCACGCACGGAGATATTAATGGCGTGGGATACGAGATATTGCTGAAAACCTTTGCCGATGAACGCTTGCAAGAGCTTTTTATACCGGTGATCTATGGTTCGTCCAAATCGGCATCCTATCACAGAAAAGTACTCGATTACAGCCCCATCAATTTTCATATCGTAAATCATATTGAGGATTGCAGTTTCGGAAAGATTAACTTGCTCAACTGCGTTAAAGAAGAAGTGAGAATTGAATTGGGAACAGCCACCACCGAAGCAGGAGAATCGGCTTTCACCGCTCTCGATATTGCGGCAAGAGACCTGGCGGCAAAAAAAATAGATGTATTAGTTACATTACCCATCAATAAAGACACTATCCAAAACGACAAATTCCATTTCCCGGGACATACCGAATTTTTGCAGGATCGGTTTGCAGAAAACTCCAAAGCATTGATGATCCTAGCTAATGATTCGTTAAGAATTGCATTGGTAACAACTCATATTCCTATCTCGGAAGTTTCAGAAAAAATATCGAAAGAACTTATCATCGAAAAACTTACCACGCTCAATTCTTCGCTTAAACGTGATTTCCGCATAGAAACACCGCGTATTGCTGTTCTCGGGTTAAACCCCCATGCAGGAGAAAACGGTTTGTTGGGAAAAGAGGAACTTGAATTGATTGCTCCTGCCGTAAAAGAGTCTCAGGAAGCGGGAATATTATGTGTCGGTCCTTTCGCTGCCGACGGCTTCTTCGGAACCGGGAAATATCGGCAATTCGATGCTATTTTGGCTATGTATCACGATCAGGGGTTGATTCCGTTTAAAACCATTGCTATGGATTCGGGGGTGAACTTCACCGCCGGATTACCCATCGTGCGTACATCGCCCGATCACGGTACAGCATACGATATCGCAGGAAAAAACATGGCTTCTGAAGAGTCTTTCCGCCAGGCAATTTATATGGCTATGGATATTTTCAACAATCGCTGTGCCTACGATGAAGCGCGCGAAAATCCGCTGCGCAAAATGTTCTTTGATCGTGGTAAGGACGATGTGAAATTGGATTTAACACAGGAGCAGGAAGAAGAAAAAGAATAATCTTTTTGTAAATAAAAGGTATTTGAGAAAACTAAAAGCAGTCGATAAATCGGCTGCTTTTATTAATTAACGGCCATGAATGCTGAAATTGAGCGAGTTAGAGAAATAAACAGAATAACAAGGAGAAAAATAAAGAAAAAACAGTTAGATAAATATTTCTTTTGAAAATGCTGATTTAGAAATTAATGTTATATTTGTAAAAAATACGTACTTCGTTGATTATATCCTTTCAACTACAGTAATTCTTACTTGATAGAGTAAAGTGGTCTTAAACAGTTATTAGGGAAACGATTCTTTAAATTCTTTTTTACCGGAAAGCTGCAAAGAAGTATAGAATTGGTCAACACAATACCTGACCGAAATCTGCGATTGAAGCTAATCTATCATATAACGACTAAGTACCGAAAACGACAAAGATTTGGCAAACTGCAAAAGAATGTCTCATAACAAGTAAATTAGACAACCAGGATAATAAGCAGTTCCTGACAAAAGAATAAATTTTATTTCTACTAAAAATATCTTTGTCTGAGTCTGACAAAGTGTAAGTGCTAAATGATTCAGTAGAGACTTGTCATTTAAAATTGAAAACAAGGTGCCACATGTGCCCTGCCGTTACTACAAACGTTTCTGTCGATACAATAAAAACGACGAATTCGTTTTCGAATTTATCACCAGTCAAAAAAGATTTTTGTCAGTGCATTACATTTGACACTTAATCTATCTTTTAATCTTTTAGGTTGAAAGTTGTTCATCTGCATATGTATATAAAACGTTCTCGCACCGGGTAATCTTAATTAGGCAATAAAACTTTTTTTTTAAAAGTTACCAAGGTTTTCAGAGAGAGTCATTATACACTTCTACTCTTCGCTGAAAATCAAACTAGAAACACTATTAAGAGAAGTGTACATAACGATAAAAAAAGGATACTTATGAAAAGAATTATTTTTATTTTTGGTTTCGTTGTGATTTTCGGCGTAACCATCGCGCAAAACGCCAGAATTAAAATTGACCTCGATCGCACAATCGGCCAAATCGATCCCAATCTATATGGTAATTTTGTTGAGCATCTCGGTCGTTGCGTTTATGGCGGAATTTATGAACCTGGGTCTCCATTGTCGGATGCCAACGGTTACCGTAAAGATGTTCTCGAAGCCGTCAAAGGACTTAACGTTTCTTTGGTACGATATCCAGGCGGCAATTTTGTTTCTAACTATAATTGGTTAGACGGTGTAGGTCCTGTTCGTAAACCCCGCATGGACTATGCATGGCAACGTCTTGAAACCAACTTATTCGGGACAAATGAATTTGCTGAATGGTGTAAGCTAGTTGGCACAGAACCCTTTATGTGTGTTAACCTTGGAACTGGAACTATACAGGAAGCTCAGGCCTGGGTTGAATATAGTAATGCCAACAGCGGATCTTATTACTCTGCACTCCGCAAGGAGCATGGTTTTGAAAAACCTCATAATATCAAATACTGGGCACTTGGCAACGAGATGGATGGTCCATGGCAAATGGGACACCTCAACGCTGAAGATTACGTAAAAAAAGCACGTGAGGCTTCAAAATTAATGAGATTAGTTGATCCGTCTATTAAAATTATCGCTGCAGGTTCTTCAAACTATGGCAGGGATGCTGATCCATATCATTGGAACAGATCTATTCTTGAAGGGCTTTATCCGAATATTGATTATATTGCACTTCACATGTACGTGGGTAATCGTGAAAACAATTATTACGACTTTGTAACTGCTCCGATGACCATGGAAACTAGAACTCAGACTGTTCGCAATATGATTAACGAACAGCAACTAAGAACAAACAAGCGAACTCCGGTCTATATTGCCTGGACTGAATATAATGTATGGTACAGGGCACGTGAAGGAGCTGATGCGGTTGGTATAAATGCACTTGAAGAGAGGTATAACCTCGAAGATGCACTTGTTGTAGCAGGTTTTCTCAACGTGTTTGTACGAAATGCCGATATTATCAAAATGGCAAATATGGCACAGTTAGTAAACGTTATCGCTCCTATCTTTACAAACGAAAGCGGATTATTTCTACAAACCATTTATTATCCCTTACAACTTTTTGCTCAAAACGTTAAGGGTACATCTCTTGATGTTCTGGTAGACAGCCCCGTATACAAAAGCAATTTATCTGCAAACGAGTCCAATATACGACCGTCGCAACAAAGTGAGGTCCCATATCTTGACGTTTCAGCCTCCATTGATGGTAATGAAATTGTAATCTGTGTTGTAAACCGCAACAAGGATAATGCCATTACTACCGATATTATCAGCCAGGAAGGAAGCTTCACCGGTAACTTTGAAGTTTATGAAGTAAATGGACCTGATATTAAATCGATGAACGACTTCGATGTGACGAACGTAAAAACCACAAAAAAGGCTAATATTAACGCCAAAGGACAAAAGATTCAATATGCTTTTGCACCTCACTCTTTTACAATGTTAAAAGGTAAAATAAATAAGTAATATCATTTTAAAACAGATGAAAAGTTATATTTTTAGTTTATTGTTTTTTGTTTTGGTTTCGTGTATTTCGGTACAACAACGCCATCAAGACCAATCAAACGTCGCCAGCACAGTCATCACTTCAGATAAAGGAAATGGCACGTATACCAACCCTGCTATCTTTGCTGATGTTCCGGATATAAGCGTTATCAGAGTTGGCGATACGTACTGGATGGCCAGTACGACCATGCATATGATGCCTGGCGTTCCTATCATGAAATCACACGACTTAATCAACTGGGAAACGGTCAGTTATTGCTACTTCACAATGGAAGACACAGACAATAATAAGCTAGTCGGGAACAATAACATGTACTCACAGGGCACATGGGCAAGCTCTTTGCGCTATAGGGACGGTAAGTTTTATTTGGTTGTTCCTTCCCCTACTTCCGGCAAGACTTATTTTTTCCATAATGATGATCCGGAAAACAAGCCTTGGACTCGTTACGAACATAACGAAAGATTTCACGATTGTGGCTTAATCCTCGATGACGATGGCAGAAATTGGCTCGTTTGGAATGCTAATCCACTATTTATCATCGAACTGAATAAAGATGTTACAGGTATTATGCCAGGTGCGGAGCGACGGGCTGTTATTCCTAACTTGCATGCTCCAAATCCGGTAACGGGAATTACACCTGCCGGCGGACTAGCAGAAGGAGCTCAATTCGAAAAGATTGACGGTACCTATTATATCTTCAGTATCAATTGGCCGAGTGGTAACCCCCGTTCAGTTGTATGTCACCGGTCAAAAAATTTGGAAGGACCGTGGGAGTCAAAAGTTGTTGCGATGGAAGGGATCTTACACGACGGTAGCAGCACAGGAACTGATAACAGAGGCGGTGGTCCTGCACAAGGATCTATCGTTGACGATGGTAAAGGGAACTGGTGGGGATGCGTATTTCGTGACAGTGGACCAATTGGGCGTGCCCCCTGGGTTATGCCTATCACCTGGACCGACGGTTGGCCAATGTTTGGCAAGGATGAAAATGGTAAAGGTTCTTTTACAAATTTGTCACGAGGCGGTGTAAAACCTGTTTTAGGAAAGTCCCCCAAAAGCGTTGTAGCGTCGGATGAGTTTACCAACAATGCAAACAAGCCTCAGTATGTCGATTCCCCAAAACCGACGCACGTAAGTTACGTCACAGGGGAATATGACTATAACGGCTCAAACCTTAAAATGGAGTGGCAATGGAATCATAATCCGGATAATCGATATTGGTCATTGACAGAGCGACCAGGTTGGTTGCGTCTCAAAGCAATGTTAAATAGATCGGCTGAGGAAAAACATCTTCTTAATGCCCGCAACACATTAACACAAAGAGCCTTCGGCCCACAAAGCACAGCAGTAATCTTACTTGATGCTACCAATATGAAAAATGGTGACGAAGCCGGACTAACACTTTTTGCTGCTAAATATGGTTCAATTGGCGTAAAAATGGAGGAAGGTAAAAAGTTTCTTGTTACAACGCTCAGCAACGATTGGAGGAGGGGTCACATTACAAACGCAGGGATTGAAAGCGTCCGCTTACCGATGAAAGGGAACAAGATATTCCTGAAAGCAGAGGGAGATTTTACTGTCGCCAACGGTGGTGCAGTCAATCCGGGTAATTTTTTCTATAGTTATGACGGTAAAAAGTGGGAAAAACTTGGAGAAACGCTAAACATGACATACAGTATTAACAATCACTTTATGGGCTACCGTTTTGGTCTCTACAACTTTGCCAAGATTGGAGAAGGGGGTTATGCAGATTTCGATTATTTTCGAATTGGCAATAGTATTACGAAACTGTAAGAGAACGTTAGTATTGTAGGTTATTTCAGCAAAAGTGGGATTGAGCAGACTTTATGAGTAACATAATTTTATGAATATCAATTCGATTTGACGGCGCCAGTAAAAGTTTGGTTTAAATAATGGCATATATAGTCAATAAAGGTTGACAACAAAAATCCCAAATTAAAAACATCAAGAAACTGTCTTAATAACAGAGACAGTTTTTTGATGTTTTATCATCTGTCAAACGTGCCTATTAAAAAACAAATAATAGTTTTTGTTTATTAGTCGAATATAAGTGGTTAAAATTGATATCCTGACGTATGCTGGTCAGTATAAAATCATTCCCAAAACTATTCTATAAATCTACAGCATTCTCAGCCACATTCCAACCTTCAATAATAAGTTCTATATTCTCAACATCCGAAGAAGGATATTCCATTCCCGACTTGTCCAAATTAGTGCGACAAATCCAAGCTTTTTTGTCGTAATAAACTGATTTATAGATGCTGTTTTTTTAATTATTAGAAGAGGCGGACAAGCCGAGAAAAATTAACAGCTGACAATATGGTTAGCCGTTTTTATTGATAATAAGTAGAAACATTCGACAGTTTGGTCAAAATGGATTATATTTCAACACCATTTTGTGAAATTTTGTTATCTTTATGTCATAATTACATTATACATAAGAATATAATCTTAAAACACTAAGAAAAAAATCATTAACAGATAAAACACATGAAAATTTTACGAGAAGTACAGGTTGACGGTTATTATATGGTAGACACCGGAATATCTGTTAGCGAATGGATTGAAATCTTACAAGATGATGAGTTTATGCGAGCGTCGTATAAGGATACACTAATTAAATTTTATAAAGAGTCTGGACATAAATCTACGTGTAAGAAATTAAGTGAGAAGTATGGGAAAAACTCAACAACATATAATGGTTCAATAACTCAATTCGGCAAAGCAGTACAAGAAAGATTAAATCGATTTCAAATTTTAAGATCTGACGGTGGTAGAGCATACTGGCCTGTTACAATGAATGGCAAATTGATAGGAAATAATTTCGAATGGACAATAAAACCAGAATTAGTAGAAGCGTTAGAAATGTCAGGAATATTATCTTACGACCCTGTAAGGGAAATGCTAAATCGTTACAAGGAACTTGTGAAAAAAGGAGAATTAAAGTATGAACTATATAAATGGGAACTTGTACAAAAATTTAGAGGTCGACCGAATGTTTTAGCAGAGAACTTCGCAGAGGAAATAAAGTCACTTGATATTTCCAATTTGGCCTACCGAATGACAAAAGCCGTGATGGATAGGATAGCTGATAAAAACCCTGATCACTACAAAGCTTCTTTTGTTAAACTGTTTAATGAAGAGATTTTACTTAATGATAGAGTAAAGACCTTCATTGATGAAATCCGACAAATTTATAAATCACAAGGAGAAACTCTTTCTCCACATCATAACGAAAGGGAAATTTCAACATTCCTCACTTTTCACAATCCAGAAAAATATACTTTTTACATGCCTACTTTTTATGATTTCTATTGTAAAATGATAGGAGTTAAATCTAAATCAGTTGGAGAAAAATACGGACATTATTTGAATTTAGTAGATGAGCTAATTGAAAATTATATTCTTAAAGATGCTGAGCTACTTGAATTAGTTGATGCTGAATTAAATGCCGGTAATTATTATCACGATAAAAAAAGAAAAATTCTTGCTCAAGATATTTTAAGAATAGAGCAAAAATTGAATGAAGATAGAATTAGTAAAACGACAATAATTGCAAATATTACATGGAATAGTAGTGATTGGAAAGAACCTAGTTCGGATGTCAGCGGTCACGAATGGGTAAAGCAAGGTGGAATTCCACATGAAAGCTGGAATTTTGATTTTGATAATCCACGAAATATCGGTGGAAAAGTTTTAGGTTTTGCAAAGTTTACTAATCCCCCTAAGATAAAAGGTTCAGATAGCTTAGTTGTTTTTTATTCAAAAGACAATATTGTTGGTTTTTACGGTGCCGCTGAATTGCTTCCCGAAACAATTTCAATTTCAGATAATGAAAGTTACAATATAGTCGGGGCGAGAAATTTATCGATATTATTAAAAAATAAAATTGAAAATGTTAATGCAAGTGGTTACTTAGAGAAGAAAAAACGAATTGGACAGGGTGGATTTAATTATTTAAAAAGAAACGAAACTATTGTTGACATTATAGAAGAGGCTATAGGATTAAATCCTGAACAAGAAAATGAATTAAATTACTTGTTAGAATGGTTTTTAGGAGAGGAATCCCAAACACACTTTAAAGAACAATTAGTTGAACCAATAACAAAGAAAATCATGAAATATCAACCACTAAACCAAATCATATATGGTCCTCCGGGAACGGGAAAAACATATAATACAATAAATAAAGCCATAAATATTATAAATCCCGCGTTCGATACAGAAGAAAATAGGGAAAAAACCAAACATGAGTTTAATAAACTGGTTGAAGCGGGACAAATTGTTTTTACAACATTCCACCAAAGCATGACGTATGAGGATTTTGTGGAAGGGATAAAGCCCCAAAAACCCTCAGAAGAAGATAATTTTCTAAAATACGATATTGAACCCGGAATTTTTAAGAAGATATGTATAACAGCCCAGACTCCCAATCAACAAGATTTTAGCACAGCATATAATCAGCTTATTCGTGATTTAGAGGAGATTGACAAATTGGAACTAAAAACACCGACAAATAAGAGTTATTATGTTGGATTAAATTCAAACAATAATTTATCTTTATATACTGGTGTTAACGCAAAATTGAACGGCTCACTCACGAAAGAACTTTTACAAATTTTCTTTCAAGACAACGATGTAAAATACTGGTATGGATATTATGCTGGGGTTGCCCAATATTTAAAAGATAGATATGGTTATTCCAATGATAAAAAGAAAAAATCACAAAACTTCGTCCTTATAATCGACGAAATAAATCGCGGAAATATTTCACAAATTTTTGGTGAACTTATCACCTTGATTGAAGAAGATAAAAGGTTAGGTAATTCTGAAGAGTTGGAGGTCACACTTCCGTACAGCAAAGAAAAATTTGGTATTCCTGCCAATCTTTACATTATTGCAACTATGAATACTGCCGACCGTAGTGTAGAAGCACTAGATACAGCACTTCGTCGTAGATTTAGCTTTGAAGAAATTTTACCAAATTATGATATTATTACTCAAAAAGGGAAAGCCGAAAATGGAGTTATTGAAAACATCGATTTGGCTAAACTTTTATCGGTAATCAACAAACGTATTGAATTGTTGCTTGACAGAGATCATCAGATTGGACACAGCTATTTCTTGCCAGTATCAAATCTAAAAATGCTAAAAGAAGCCTTTCACAACAAAATTATTCCACTTTTGCAGGAATATTTCTTTGGAGATTTTGGAAAAATCGGATTAACGCTGGGTAAAGGTTTTGTTGAGTTGGATAATAAACACAGTGATAATGATAAGTTTTTTGCTGAATTTCACGGCGATTATTCGTTTGCCGATTATTTAGATCGTCCTGTTTATAAGATACTGAATCCAATGGACATGTCTGATGATGAGTTTATTGAGGCAATCAACGTTTTGATGAATGAATAAGCTGAGAAAGAATCATATTGTAGTTTTCGAACACGAAAAACTTCGAATCAGCGAAGAGTTTGATAAGGAAAAACTATCTGCATTGCAAAAATATTATGGCAGTACAGGCGTTCCATACTATTCATTAATCCACAATGGTGTGAAGTTTTGTAGTTACGTAGGTGTAATTCAGGTAGGCAATCTGATAATCGAAGTTCTCCCCAAAGCAGATAAAAACGTAGAAACTGATTCGGTAAAATGGCGTAATATTTTGATTGACATGGTGAGAACTGTTCACAAGTTTGATGTTCAGGCGACAAGCCAAAGCCACCTAAAAATTAGGCCCAACACCATTCTCGATTTATACATTGAAATTTTTATCCGTGAAATAGAATATTTAATACGCAATGGTTTAATCAAGCAGTATAGGAAAGAAACCGGGAATGTTTCTGCTCTCAAAGGAAACTTGCATTTCAGTAGGCACATTCAGGAAAATTTAATCCATCAAGAGCGTTTTTTTGTTCGCCATAGCACCTATGATGTTCATCATTTACTGCATGAAATTCTGTATCAAGCGATTACTCTGATTAAAAACATCAATACAAACATAAGCTTGATCAGCCGGATTAATGCTTTGTTATTGGATTTCCCCGAAATGTCCTACAAAAAAATCACAGAAGCTAGTTTTAAACGAATCGTTTTCAATCGTAAAAATGAAGCTTACCGAAAATCGTTTGAAATTGCAAAATTCCTTTTACTACAATTCCATCCTGATATCAGCATGGGTAACAATCATGTACTAGCTTTGATGTTCGATATGAATTCATTGTGGGAAAAATTTATTTATATCAGTTTGAAAAAACATTTAAAAACTGACGAAGCTGCAATTCGTGTGCAAACTCAAAACTCAATCAACTTTTGGGAGCATGAAAAAGGTTCAATTACTAAAGTAAGGCCCGATATCCTTGTGAGTATAAGCAAAAACAAGCAATACATTATTGATACAAAATGGAAAAATTTGAACGGAAATAACCCAACTGTAGAAGATTTACGCCAAATGTACGTTTATCACGAATATTTTAATGCAGAAAAAGTGGCTTTGCTTTACCCCAATGATGTTTTTCCAACGGCTGAAGTTGTAAAGGGTAAATACTCAAAAAAGAAACACGACGTGGTTGAAAATTTAATGGAATGTAGTATAATGCCCATTTCAGTCAAAAAGGATGTGCGTGAATGGCAAAAAAGTATTGGCTCAACCGTTTATGAATGGGTTGAAATGTAAACACACTCAACTTGTCATTAACTATTTTGTACCAAAAGATAAATTCATTTAAAGTCTCAACTTCCTCTCCAGCACATTCCATCCCTCAACGATGAGTTTTGTATTTTTGATATTTGCAGTAGGCAATTCCATCTCTACAGTTTTGTTTTCGCCCGGAAGCAAGGTGATATAATTATCGGAAAAATAAGTGGGTAATACGAGTTCGCCTTGCTCATCAACAGCTTTCAAACGAATAAAAAAAGCAGGTTCTTTAGAAGGATTGGACAATTTCACTGATAATTTACCCTTTCTCTGATTATTAACAGACATGGATATATCTACTTTGTTTAGTTCATTCAGCTTTTCGTAAGAACGAGGTGTATTGGTCAACCAATACAGATTTTCATCGATCAACTCATTGTCTTTCCTCAATTCCAGTTTCAGAAAAAATACATCTTTTTCTTCAGGCAGTAATACTTTATCGAGCAAACGTACTTGATTGGATTCAATATTCAGCCCATGTTTCTTTTCGGAAATTAATTTACCGTGCAAACCGTATAAACGCACAAAAGTTGTGACATTCCCCACATCAACAGCAGTTTGGTTTAATACACAAACCGATGAATCGTTCAGATTCAATTGGATATGTACCGGCACAGCCGCATGTTTAAATCCGAAATATCCACCATTATAGTCAAAGTAATAATCGTAAAATGAGCCGCGTAATGCTGTCCATGGATTTTGGTTTTTCCAGACCAACATTCCCGTGTACCAATCCCACATTTTGTAATTAAATGCTTCCTGCAAAGCACGGTATTGTTCGTATTGCACCAGTTGTGTCTTAATGCAAAAATCTCGAATATCCTTTACTTTACCGTAACGATCGGGAAAGTTTCGCAAGGGAAGATATTTATGGTATCGCCAGCTTTCCGTAAGCGCGGAATCAACTGGCGTGAACAACTCATTTTCGGGAATAATCTTCAACAATCCTTCGTAATTAGGTATTCCTATGGAACCAACTTCAGGATTAAAAGGGAAAGATTGTGTGTGAAATATCTCTTCCGGCTCTCGGATTCCGTAAGGCCCGTCACCTACACCACCAATAGAGTTAGTCATAAGTTTTGGTGAAGTGGATTTATCCAGAAAGAAACGCTTGGGATCGTATTTTGGAAAAATATCGTTTTCAAGTGCCTGCGAAATATCGTCCGGCGGATAAGTTTCATTCCCACCGCACCAAAGATACAAACTGGGATGATTGCGGAGCATTTTTACCTGATCGACCACCGATTCCAAAAATAGAGCGTGGTTGTCGGGATATTTTTTTCTTATTTCCTGTGATTCTTTTTTTACGGGATCCCGCCATTCACCATTTCCATCACCGGTAATCCACAAGTCTTGCCAAACCAGAATGCCGTATTTATCGCACGCTTCGTAAAACTCCGGACGCTCTGTTAGGCCGCCACCCCAAACACGAATCATATTCATGTTCATTTCTGCATGCAGCCTCACTTCAGCCTCGTATCTCTCCTTCGATAAACGAAGTAGAGCATCAGATGCAATCCAGTTGCCACCTTTGATGAAAACTTTTTGTCCGTTAACTGTGAACACCTGCGCTTTTATCGCTGTATCGAAATAATTCCCCGTTTCCTTTATTCCGAAAGTAATTATTTCCGAATCGCTTTTTGTATTGTTTGTAATGAAATCTATTTTTATGTCGTAAAGCGGCTGATCACCCATTCCGTTGGGCCACCACAAACGTGGATTTTTCACTTCAATTTGAGGAATTGATACTGTTTTTTCTTCATATGGATTTAGTGTTACTTTTACTGATTTTTGTATCCCTTCCAACGTCGCTGTCAATGTTCCTTTCACACGTTTTCCCGTTGCATTTTTCAACTCAACCGAAGGTTTCACAAAAGCAGACAATTGATTTCCACCCGGTGTTCTTTTACCCGGAACAGAAGTTTCTATGTACGGATGATAAATGTCCACCGCTTTAGTAACTTCGAGTGTTACCTTATCCCAGATCCCGGTATTACGATCGCGAATAGGACAAATCCAATCCCAGCCAGCCGTAAATTGCATTGTTACACTTTTGGCAATCAGACCATCTCCTGCTTGTCCCCGCTCGGGATTTCCCACCGGATCGGGTGGAGCTATCCAAACAGCCAGCTTGTTTTTGCCATTTACATTCAGATAAGGCGTGATATTGAACTTCTCACGTAAGTACATTCCTTCGTGCGTTCTCTCGTTTAACCGATGCCCATTCAAATAAAAATCTGCGAAATAGTTTACTCCTCTGAATGAGAGCCACACTTGTGAATTAGCGTCCTTTGAAGGAGTATCGAATTCATTGTAAAACCAATACGTATAAAAATCACGCCCGGTTTCATATACATCGGGAATGAGGTTGTTATTCATCCCGAAAAACGGATCAGGAATCTGTTCGTTATGCAGAAGTGTTGTCAAAATTGTGCCGGGGACGACAGCATCCAGCCATCCTGATGGGATAAATCCATGCGCAGTGAGTTCTTCACCATTCAAATTTACATCCGAAACACGTTTTGTTTTCCAGTTTTTATCTAAGTTGAATTCAACTTGTTGAGCAATCAGCAAAACTGGAAAAAACAAAAATAAAACAAAAGGGCATAGATTCTTACACATAACGACAACATAGTTTTAGTGAGGTTACATATGTTACTAAAAGACATCAAAAGAGTCAGGAATCACTTGATACTGTCAAATCCTTTCCCATAAACTCCAACGACGTTACTTTGAGAGATAAAAGCATCTTTATCAATGCGCTTAACGAGACGGAAGATGGGGGTTGATTCCGTTTTACGGGCCAAAACAATAAGAACTTTCTGCGGTTGTTTCGAAAACCATCCTGTTCCGTCTATAACCGTGCAGCCTCTGTGGAGTTCTGAATTGATATGAGATGCAATTTCTTCGTATTTTGAAGAGAAAATCAGGAACTGAACCGATTGTCGCGCTCCGCTTATCACCATATCCGCCGTATAATACAAAACAGCTATGATAATAAGTCCGTAAATAATTTTTTCGAGACTTTGAAACAGAAACCACGAACTAAGGATTATTACAACGTCAACGTACATCAATCCACGGCCCATGCTTATATAGCGGTATTTGGTAATTATGGCGCCCACGATATCGGTTCCGCCCGTGGTACTGTTCATTGAGTACACCAATCCAAGCCCGGTTCCGCAACAAATTGCACCAATTATGCTCGCCATAAGCGGATCAGCGCTGGGAAGCAAAGAATGATTAATGTATTTTTCGGAAATACCAATGATAAGCGTTAGCCCAAGCGCACCGAAAAGTGTTTTAAAGACGAAATTACGTCCTAAAATGAACCATGCAAAAATCAACAAAATACAATTGATGACCAAAATAGAAAGCCATACCGGAATACCGGATGAATAATTGATAAGGAGCGAGACTCCGGCTAACCCTCCTGTAACAATCTTGTTTGGGATCAAAAATCCGGAAAGTCCGATCGCATAGAGTATCAGGCCGATTACAACAACAATATAGTCACGCCATTCAAATGATTTCAGGTATTTTTCAGCAGGTAAGTTCATGTCAATTTACCGATTTAGTTATCTAATTGTAAAAGATTTACTCCCATATATTTATATCACCACATTCACAATTTTTTTCGGCACAATAATTACTTTCTTCGGAGCTTTTCCATCCATCCACTTTTGCGAATTGGGATGTTCTAAGACTGTTTTCTCAATTTCTTCGTTTGATGCATCGGCAGAAAATTCAAGTATGAATCGTGATTTTCCGTTAAATGAGATGGAGTAAGGAAATGCGTCTTCTTTTAAATATTCCTCGATGAACTCTGGAAATTTAGCATCGCAAATGGTTTGTTCATTTCCTAACTTATGCCACAATTCTTCAGTAATGTGTGGTGCAAAAGGAGCAAGACAGATCAGTAAATTGCTGAGAATGGATCTTTTGTTGCATTTCAACTGCGATAATTCGTTTACACAAATCATAAACGCCGATACCGATGTATTGAACGAGAAATTCTCGATATCGAAAGCTACTTTTTTGATAAGCTTATGCAGCGCTTTCAATTCTTCTCTTGTTGGATTCTCCTCCGTAACCGTAAATTCTCCGTTTGAGTGAAACAGATTCCAAAGTCTGCGCAGAAAACGATGCACACCATCAATTCCATTGGTATCCCACGGTTTAGAAAGTTCCAATGGACCTAAAAACATTTCGTAAAGGCGCAATGTGTCAGCTCCGTAATTCTCTACAATATCGTCAGGGTTTACTACGTTGAACATCGACTTCGACATTTTTTCTACTGCCCAACCACAGATATATTTCCCGTCCTCGAGAATAAACTCAGCCGTTTTATATTCGGGATTCCAATTGCGGAACGATTCAATATCCAGGATATCATTATGTACAATGTTTACATCCACATGAATGGGCGTAACATCGTATTGATCTTTGAGATTCAGTGAAACAAATGTGTTGGTTTCTTTGATGCGATATACAAAGTTGCTCCGTCCTTGGATCATCCCCTGGTTCACTAGTTTTCTGAACGGCTCTTCTTCACACGAAACTCCCAAATCGAAGAGAAATTTATTCCAGAACCGACTGTAAATCAAATGTCCGGTAGCATGTTCCGTTCCACCAATGTACAAGTCCACGCTGCGCCAGTATTCATTCGCTTCTGTTGAAACTAAGGATTTATCGTTTCGCGGATCCATATAACGCAGGTAATATGCCGATGAGCCGGCAAAGCCGGGCATCGTACTTAATTCCAATGAGTACCCGTCTTTGGTTTGCCAGTTTTTGGCCCGGCCGAGCGGCGGTTCGCCCGATTCGGTAGGTAGATATTTATCCACTTCGGGAAGTTCGAGTGGTAACTCGCTTTCATCAAGTGTATATGGCATTCCGTCTTTGTAATAAATAGGAAACGGTTCACCCCAATAGCGCTGACGACTGAAAATAGCATCACGTAAACGGAAATTTATTTTTCGAAATCCGAGTTTCTGTTTTTCCACTTCATCGATAGCGGCGGGAATAGCTTCTTTCACGGTCATACCGTTCAGAAAACCGGAATTCATCATAATGCCTTCTTTGGCATCAAAACTTTCTTCCGATATATCGCAACCCTCAATCAGCGGGATAATGGGCAAGTTAAAATGTTTGGCGAAAGCGTAGTCGCGGCTATCGTGTCCGGGAACGGCCATAATTGCACCGGTTCCGTAACCTGCTAGTACATAATCCGAAATCCAGATTGGTAATGGTTCTCCGGTGAACGGATGCGATGCATAGGAACCGGAAAAAACTCCACTTACCGATTTGTCGGCAATGCGCTCGCGCTCGGTACGTTTTTTTGTTTTATTGATATATTCAGCTACAGTTTGGCGTTGTTCATCGGTTGTGAGTTGATCTACCAACTCACTTTCGGGTGCGAGAACCATAAAAGTAACACCAAAAATTGTGTCGGCTCTCGTAGTAAAAATATCAAATGAAACACCGCTAGGTGTATTAAATGTCATTTCGGCACCAACTGAACGTCCAATCCAGTTCCGTTGTGTTTCTTTTAACGATTCTGTCCAGTCCACGTTATCGAGACCGTCTAATAATCGCTGCGCGTAGGCCGATACGCGTAAACACCATTGTCGCATTTTCTTCTGCTCAACCGGATATCCTCCACGGATGGAAAGCCCTTCGCTTACTTCATCGTTGGCTAAAACAGTTCCCAATGCGGGGCACCAGTTTACCATTGTATCGCCTAAATAAGCAATACGATAATTCATCAGAATCTCCTGTTTTTCTTTTTCGGTTTTGGAGTTCCATTCTTCGGCAGAGAAGTTCAGTAGTTCGGTGCAGGCTAAATCCATTCCGGCAGTTCCCTGTTGTGAGAAAACGTCAATAAGTTCTTCCATCGGACGGGCTTGCTGTGCCTGGTTACAGTAATAGGAGTGGAACATTTTGATAAATGCCCATTGTGTCCATTTGTAGTATTCAGGATCGCAGGTTTGCACCTCACGGCTCCAGTCGTAAGAAAAACCGATTTTATCTAATTGCTCGCGGTAGCGGGCAATGTTATTTTTGGTAGTTATTGCCGGATGTTGCCCTGTTTGGATGGCGTATTGTTCCGCAGGAAGTCCGTAGGCATCATAACCCATCGGGTGAAGGACGTTGAAGCCTTGCAGGCGTTTATATCTTGAATAAATATCGGAAGCGATGTACCCTAGCGGGTGACCGACGTGCAACCCTGCGCCCGACGGATATGGGAACATATCTAGAACATAAAACTTGGGTTTGGATGTATCTTCTTTAACTTTGTATGTCTGATGGTCAACCCAATACTGTTGCCATCGTTTTTCTATTTCTCCGAAATTGTATTCCATTTTTTGACTTTATAAAAACGGTGCAAAGATAGCAAAAAAGTTCTCAATTTCAGAGTTTAACGCCTGGAGTTTTGCAATGACAGAGCTGTTTTCACTACAAGTCTCCTAGTTCTCAATTCACTCCACGTACATTTTATCAATCGGTTCGGCATATCGTTGAAGAACGATTTTTCTTCTCAACTTTAGTGTGTTGGTGAGTTCGCCCGATTCCATTGTAAATGGATGCGGCAAGAGTGTTATCTTCTTTATTTTTTCGTACGAAGTGAATTGAGCCTGCAAGAGCTCAATTCTACCGAATATAAAATCGTGGACATCCTTGTTTTCTACCAATTCTTCGGTTGAATTGTACGAAATATTATGCTCTTTTGCATATTCTTTTAGAATTTCAAAATTGGGAACGATTAACGCACTAACAAACTTTCGCTCATCGCCGATTACGGCAATCTGGTCAATAAATTTATCTTCGGTCATCCGAGTTTCGATCATTTGCGGAGCAATATATTTACCATTTGACGTTTTATAGAGATCTTTTATTCTTTCGGTGAGAATAATTTCATTGTTATCGGTCAATTTTCCGGCATCCCCTGTTCTGAAAAAACCGTCTTCAGTAAATGCAGCAGCTGTTTCAACAGGTTTTTTGTAATATCCGGTCATTACAGTCTTGCCTTTCACCAATATCTCATTATTTTCACCGATCTTTACTTCTACTTCGGGCATGATCTTTCCAACTGTCCCTAACGTAAAACCTTTTGCCGGAAAACAGCTAACAGTGGCCGTTGTTTCGGAAAGTCCGTATCCGTAAATCAGGTGTACATCAATGGATTGCATGAATTCATTTATTTTATCAGATAAAGGAGCACCCGCTACGGGGAAAAAGTTTCCTCTATCGATACCAATCACTTTCTTTATCAAATTATACACGGTGAGTTTGTACAAAAGGAATTTTATGGCAAGACCAATTGGGGCATTTTTTCCTTTGTTCCTGTACTCAAGATTGTGTTTTCGTCCGGTTTTCACACAATCTTCAAACAACCACTTCGTCACTCCACTCGAAGTTTCTATTTTTTGCTGAATCCCGTCATACACTTTTTCCCAAAATCGGGGGACATTGCTCATTAATGTTGGGCGTATTTGCTTTATAGTTTGCTGAATTTTGGTCGGATCTCTGTTTATGGCGATAGTTATTCCTTTGTGTAAACAGTAGTATGTCCACGCTTTTTCGAAGATATGCGTCAATGGTAAAAAACACATCGATAGGTCTTTATCTGAACATTGCGTCAGGCGCATATCGTGAATTATAAATGCCTGAAAATAATTATCATGCGTGAGCATTACTCCTTTCGGTTCTCCTGTCGTTCCCGATGTGTAAATAATAGTTGCCAAATCGGAACCTTTCAGCTGACGTAAACGTGCATTCACAAGCGCTAACGATTCGGAGTTGTCTCCCGTAGTTATAAAATCATCGAAATAAATTGAAGTCTTATCTTCGGTTTTCAACACCACATTCCTATCGAAAACGATGATTTTTTTCAGGACAGAACTATCCTGCTGAACTTTGTACGCGTTATTATACTGGAACTGTTCTCCCACGAAAATCACTTCCACTTGAGCATCGTTCACAATATACTCCACTTGCGACGGTGAAGACGTTGCATACATGGGCGTCATTACCGCCCGATTGGCATAGGCAGCGAAATCCGTGATCAGATACTTTGCCATGTTTTGTGAATATATCCCAATATTGTCACCGGGTTTTATCTTCATTTCCGCCATTGCCTGAGCTGTTTTCATTATTCTTTCTGAAAACTCTTCCCATGAGATGTGCGACCATGTACCGTCTGATAGTAAAAACTTTAACGAAGTCCTATTCTTGTATTTCTGCGCCTGATTGTGGATTAACTCTCCCAAATGATAATAAGCCATGACTCTTGATTTTTAGTTTCTCAAAGTTAATTCAAATTGAACGAAATAGAGAAAAAACAGTATCTTTTTTATACAAAACGCTTAATTTTAGAGGTTTTTTCTAAATTATTTACTTAACAATCTATAAATATGGTTTTTAATTAACTACACTTAACGTGATTTTAAGTATTCGAATAAAACAATAGTATTATTTTTGCCTCGGGATTTATGAAAAGATTTGTTCAAATATACTTGTTTCTGACCGTAGCTTTTGTTTACAGCGCAAAGGCACAGGATCTGATTGCTGACAACACAACACCGGCAAATCAGAGAACAACTATTTATTTATTACCAAATGTGTATCCTGCTGTGATCATTGACGGCGATACCGTTGCTTGTATGAGTTTACACGATTTTATCAAATATTCTCCTCTCCGCTTTGCCAGCAACAGAGAACAGGTGCAATACACTAAATTAATCCGCGACGTAAAAAAAACACTTCCCTACGCTAAAGAAATTGCAGTTATCATTACTGAGACTTACGAATACATGGAAACATTGCCCGACGATAAGGCGAGACAAAGGCACCTAAACCAGATGGAAAGATATCTGTATGATTCATATACACCGAAAATGAAAAAACTAACACGCTCCCAGGGGCAGTTGTTGATGAAACTGGTAGACAGGGAAACCAACTCGTCGTCGTATCACATTATTGATGCTTATATGGGTAGTGCAAAAGCTTTCTTTTACAATGCGTTTGCAAGTGCTTTTGGAAACAGCCTCAAAAGAAGATACAACCCTTACGGAGAAGACCGTCTGACAGAACGTGCCTGTGTACTTGTAGAGCAAGGGGTTTTTTAACTTTATAACCTTACAATTTCATTCCTATCCTTTAAATTGTTAATTTTGCAGTCGATTACTCAATTGACACATGCTAAAAAATATTCTAAACGAATTTCAACCAAGCCTTTTCCTATCTCTAAAAAACTATAATAAAGAGAAGTTTGTAGCCGATTTAATGGCTGGTCTCATTGTCGGAATTGTGGCACTGCCATTAGCTATTGCTTTTGGAATTTCCTCCGGAGTTACGCCCGAAAAAGGAATTGTAACCGCTATTATCGCGGGTTTTATCATCTCGTTTTTGGGTGGTAGCAAAGTCCAGATCGGAGGGCCAACCGGTGCATTCATTGTTATTGTCTACGGGATTGTTGAACAATACGGCGTTACGGGATTGGCAATTGCCACCGTCTTAGCCGGAATAATGCTGGTTTTGATGGGAGTTCTAAAACTCGGAACAGTTATCAAATTCATACCTTATCCCATCGTTGTAGGATTCACGGCAGGTATTGCCCTCACCATTTTCTCTACGCAAATAAAAGATCTGTTTGGGTTAAGTATAGACAAAGTTCCATCCGATTTTTTTGCCAAATGGGGGGTGTATATCCGCCACTTAGACACCATAAACTGGTGGGCCGCAACTGTCGGTATACTCAGTGTAGTGATAATTTTCCTCACACCAAAATTCTCACGTAAAATTCCCGGTTCACTCATAGCGATCGTGTTCATGACCGTTGTTGTTCTTGTAATGAAGAACCATTTTGGGATAACAGGAATTGATACAATTGGCGACAGGTTTATCATAAACAGCCAGTTACCGCAAACCTCACCTATCGGTTTCAGCATAGAAAGCATCAGAATGCTTTTCCCATCGGCATTTACCATTGCCATGCTGGGAGCGATAGAATCTCTTTTATCCGCCACAGTCGCCGATGGGGTTATGGGCACAAAACATAATTCTAATGTTGAATTGATGGCTCAAGGTGTCGCAAATATTATAACGCCGTTTTTTGGCGGAATTCCGGCTACCGGAGCCATTGCCCGAACAATGACCAATATCAACAATGGTGGACGGACACCCGTGGCAGGAGTTATCCATGCCATTGTGCTACTGTTAATTTTATTATTTTTGGGCGATTTAACCAAACATATCCCTATGGCTTGTCTTGCCGGAGTTCTCGTTGTGGTTGCGTACAACATGAGTGAATGGCGTTCGTTCAGATCATTGGCAAAGCAGTCGAAATCAACGTTGGCTGTTCTTCTTACTACTTTTACACTTACTGTTGTTTTCGATCTCACCATCGCCATTGAAGTAGGATTAGTGCTCGCTATCTTTTTGTTCCTGAAACGAATGACAGAAAGTACGCAAGTCTCGGTAACTACCGGGAAAATCGATATTTCGAAAGACATTGAATCACACTCCGGAAACTTACAAGACGAGGTGTTGCACTTACCTAAGGGCGTGGAAGTGTACGAGATTGACGGGCCGTTTTTCTTTGGCGTAGCCAATAAATTCGATGATATCATGCGTGAGATTGGTGAAAGAGCGTACATCCGTATTATTCGGATGCGGAAAGTACCGTTTATCGATGCGACAGGGTTGAATAACCTTCAAAACCTGTGCAAAAATTCCAGAAAAGAAAAGATTCAGGTTATTTTGTCGGGAGTAAACGATAACGTAAGAGCAAGCATCGAAAAATCGAAAATACCTGACATCGTTGGTGAAGAAAATATTTGTTCAAATATACACGCAGCAGTTGAGAGAGCTAAAATTCTGAACGAAGCTATTGAAAAAGAAAAGCGAGAGCATCATAAGCATCATTGAATGAAAAAAAATCAACTTCAACTCACTGATTTTCTACCCACCACAAAAAAAGAAATGGATTTGCGTGAATGGGATTGGGTTGATGTGATTTTGTTTTCCGGCGATGCTTATATCGATCATCCATCGTTTGGCACGGCTGTGATCGGACGGTTGTTGGAAAGTTTGGGATTACGTGTTGCTATTGTACCGCAACCGAACTGGAGAGACGATTTACGAGATTTCAAGAAGCTGGGAGTTCCCCGAATGTTTTTCGCAGTCACTGCAGGCGTAATGGATTCGATGATAAATCACTACACCGCCAATAAACGCTTGCGCTCAAACGATGCTTACACGCCTGACGGACGTTCCGATATGCGTCCCGACCGTGCAATAACGGTTTATTCCAATATATTAAAAGAGTTATATCCCGATGTTCCGCTTATTATCGGCGGTGTAGAAGCTTCGCTTCGTAGGGTTTCACATTACGATTACTGGAGTAACTCGCTGCATAAAACCATTTTGGCGGACACCAAAGCCGATTTACTGGTGTACGGAATGGGAGAACTTCCGCTCACTCAAATCATGAGAGAAATACTGAACGGCAAAGCCGTATCGGAAATCCGAAATATACCTCAAACCGCATATCTTGCAAACAAAAATCAGGTTCCCGAAAATCCATTCAAAGACGGAGTTTGTCTTTTCTCCCACGAAGAATGCTTGAAAGACAAACTAAAGCAAGCCAAAAACTTTCGGGTGGTTGAAGAACAATCCAATTTATTGTACGCTTCGCGTATTTTGCAGGATGTTGACGACAAAACCCTTGTGGTAAATCCGCCTTTTCCGCCAATGACCGAGGAGGAAATCGATGCTTCATTCGATTTTCCCTATACCCGATTGCCGCACCCCAAATACAAAAACAAACATATTTCTGCTTACGAAATGATCAAATTCTCGGTCAACTTGCATCGCGGATGCTTTGGAGGATGTGCGTTTTGCACTATTTCGGCGCATCAGGGAAAATTTATCGCTTCGAGATCGAAAAAATCCATTTTGGAAGAAGTTAAAAAAATCACTGAAATGCCCGATTTCAAAGGATACATCAGCGATTTGGGCGGACCGTCGGCAAATATGTATAAGATGCAGGGAAAAGAACTGTCGGTTTGTGAAAAATGCAAACGCCCGTCGTGTATTCATCCCAAAATTTGTCCAAATTTAAATACCGATCACTCGGCGTTACTCGATATTTATCGTTCCGTTGATAATTTACCAAAAGTAAAAAAATCGTTTATCGGAAGCGGCATACGATACGATATGCTATTGCACAGAGGAAAGGACGAAGTCAGCAACAAAGCTGCCGAAGAATATACAAAAGAACTTATCGTTAACCACGTTTCGGGTAGATTAAAAGTTGCTCCGGAACACACATCGGACAAAACGCTTAACATGATGCGCAAACCATCGTTCAGTCAGTTTTATCAGTTCAAAAAGATTTTCGATTTAGAAAATAAAAAACACAACCTAAACCAGCAGCTCATTCCTTATTTTATTTCCTCTCATCCGGGCTGCACTGAAGAAGATATGGCAGAATTGTCTGCCATAACCAAAAATCTAAACTTTAAACTGGAACAGATTCAAGATTTCACTCCTTCGCCCATGACACTGGCAACCGAAATTTATTATACCGGTTATCATCCGTACACACTCGAAAAGGTTTATACCGCAAAAACCGCGTCTCAAAAAGAAAGCCAGCGACAATTTTTCTTCTGGTACGACAAGCAGAATAAAAGAAAATTAATTTCTGAGCTAAAAAGGATAAATCGTACCGATTTAATCGAGAAACTTTATCCAAAAGACTAATTTGAAATTGCGTTAGCAATCACTTTAGTCATTGTATTGTCAATATTTCTTGTACTCCCGGTTATTTTTTTCAGGTTATAGTCACTGGCTAAAAAAGTTGTTTTTTTGTACGAAACAAACACTTCTCCATACTCGTTTTCGATAATCAAAATCTTCAACGGAAGTTCAATCGCGAATTGTTGATTTTCCTGCATCAGCACTGTCCCCGCTTTGGGATTGCCAACAATGAAAACAGTCGTAGGACGCAATTCTAAATCCGCTTTTAAGGCTTCTTCTGCATGGTTGATAATCGAAAAGATTCGAATATTCTCAGTTTCCAACGCGTTTTGTAGACGATTTACCGTCTCATCAAAAGAATAATCGCTGTGAAAAGTTTCGATTGCTTTCGGTGTTTTTGCAATACACGACCAACCACTAAACAAAATCATAGCGACAAAAAGAACATAAATTATTGTATTTCTCATTTCTAGCCTCAGGCTATTTTCAATTTTTCTTTTTTCAATATCCTTTGTGCGGCATCTGATGCAGCTACCAACCCTCCTGCAAGCATAATAATGTCCTTTATTACCAATCGTCCAACACCGGACAGATACGGAAACCCGTATTGTGGTGTCGGCATATCACCGCCTAAATTCGGCACCCATGCTTCAGGTGTTGTGACAAGGAACGAAAGTGTAACCAACGACATTCCGAAAGTGAGTAATCCACCGAACAAGCCGATTTCTGAATACCAGATTCCAAGAAAAGTTAATGTCCCAATAAGTACGATCATTGCACCCAGGCCATATGCAAAAGGATAAGTACCGTTACTTTTGTGCCATACAATGTTTTTGGCAACCATTTTCCCCTCGGGGTTTTTATAAAGCGTGTATTCTTTTACTGTCTCACCGTTTTCATTTACCACCGTTTTATTGGAATTCTTGTATAAAAAGCTCATAAAAGGACTGTTGGATACGAAGTGCACAATTCCATCCGCTTCGTACTGAAACGCCTTAAGTCCTCCGATCCAAATCATTACGATAAAAATGGAAATACGTACGAGATTGATAAAATGCTTTTGACTGTTTGCCAAGAAATTGAGTCCGTGTTCAATGTTTTTGTTCATTTTCTGTATTTTATAGAGTTAGTAAATATTTGTTGCAAAATTACATCGCTCAGCAACAAAAGAAAATGGACAAAAAAGGATTATGCATAGATTATTTTGCCACGATGGAAATACCGACCTGTTCGCGGTAATGTAAAGGTGACAAGCCTACATTTTTTTTGAAATACCGACTAAAATAAAATTCATCATCGAAATTAAGAATGGATGCGATCTCTTTTACAGGTTTGTATGTGAGATGAAGCATTTTTTTGGCTTCAAGAATTACCCTGTCCTGTATAAGTTGAGTAGGAGTTTTCCCAAAAAACTGTCGCGTTTTCTTGGTGAAAGCACTTGGTGAAAGTGCAAACTGAGATGCGTAAAACGATACACTGCGTTCCGTTAAGAAATATGCATCCAACAAATACTGCATATCTGTCATTTCTTTGTTCAGGGTAATCTCGGTCTCAATCTGCTCCAGTTGCTTTGTCTTCTCGCGGCTACACAATGCAAGCAACAATTGAAGATAGGCTTTAAGAATAGAACCAGAAAAAACTGTATTCATGTTGGTGATCTCTTTTTCCATTTTTCCCAACACATCCAAAAATTCGTTATACTCATCGTCCGATATCGATACGTGGGGATACAAATAAATATTGTTGAAAAGCAATCCGTTGCATGCCACTTCTTTTTTGTGATATTCAATGCAATAAAAATCTCCGTGAAATGTCAATACCCGCATTTCGGCATCTTTATTTCCTAACCACAAAAACGTTTGATAAGGTGTGAAAAACAAAATCGTATTATCACCTGTAGAAACATACTCCGTAAAATCAAGTGAGAAATGTGCTTCACCACGAAATAATATAATATGATATTGAGGAGAAGAATAAGGTACAACAAAATCGGCTCCTTTTTTTCGGGAAAGTTGAAAAAGCGAAATGTCTATTTCGTTCATAATAGGCAGAATTGTCTTTGGATTCAATTTAACAAACAACCTCCCGAATGGTTTGGTTCTAGAAATATTTAAAAAGCTTCAGCTAATACTCGTGATAAACAAAAAATTGGTTTTTGTGGGCATTCTACACATTTTGATTTTTTAAATCAACTACTTATGGTTAAAAAATATTAAAGTCTAAAATTTCTGCGATTTTCATGCAGCGTTTTTTCGGTTTTTGCATCTATAGAATAGAAGCACGGAAAATTTATGAAGAATACTGTCTGGAAATTTAGTTTTTTGATTGCCGTATTCGTTCTCATCTCTTGTAATAATAAAGATGAGCACTCATTAGGCGCATTTCAAATCAATATTGCTACCGTGGTTCTCGAAGGTGAGAACACCTACTCGTTATTGCTCGACAATGGTAAACGTCTGTGGCCGGCTGCTTCAGATGTAAAATACTCACCTGTCAACAATCAGCGCGTATTTGTAAATTATACTACGCTTTCGAATGAAAAGGATGGTTATGACCATTACGTGAAAATTAACGATATATGGAACATCCTGACGAAAGAAATTATAGCGGTCACACCTCAAAATAAAGACAGCATCGGACACGATCCGGTGATAGTAAACGCGATATGGGTGGGAAATGACTACCTGAATATTGATTTTATGTTCAATTACGGAGGTATCAGACCTCATGCTATCAATTTAGTTGACAACCCGTTGTCTTCTGAAGCAACTCCAAATGCTATCGATTTAGAATTTCGGCATAATGCCTATGACAGTTCAAACACGAAACTCTACGAAGGATTTGTTTGCTTCGATTTGAAACCACTTCAACGACCCGATGTAGATTCCGTGAAATTAGCGATAAAAGTGAAAGACTGGAGTGAAGAAAAAACGTACAATGTAGTCTACCGATACAATCAGGCTGCATTGCAAAATATAGTCGCTGAAACACCAATACCGGTGATTTCTTCGAACGAATACTATTAAATAACCATAACTTAATTAGTTCTATTTCTTATATGACTTTTTGATTTTCCATGGCCGGTAAGACTCTGTGAAGAGCCTTGCCGGTTTTTATTTTATTTGATTTGTATCAAATCGCCTGTTCCATCAGGAACAGCTACGGCAAAACCTATTACAGAGCCGAAGGCTGTACAGCACACATGCCGAGAAACCCGTTACGGTGGAGTCTGGCTGTTCGAACATCTGTGGAAGCATTATACTTTTACTCAAGACAAAGTTTATTTGGCATCGGTTTATCCAACATTGAAAGGTACGACCAATCCCTTTCCACTCTTATTGAAGAACCGTAACTCAAATAGCGTGTCACTGCACCATTCTCATCTCCCTGAAACGGTTTCCGCCAACCGACTAGTTACCAAACCACATTTATATGTGTGGGTACCACCATGTATGAACAAATCATTACTGAACTTTTCAATAATGTATTATCCGCTTATGTTATAAAACATATTATTTTAAAGGATAAAGTTAATAAATAGGAATACCTTTGCATTCAGTACAGAACAGCACACTCATCAAGGGATGGAATTAAGGTTTAATCATAAAAATACAAAAGTAAAACAGTTAGCAGATTACATTCAGCGAGCTATTTCTTTAAATGAATTAAAGCCTGGAGATAAACTGCCTTCAATTAACACAATTAGCAGACATTATAAAATATCCCGGGACACAGTTTTCAAGGCTTTTAATGAACTAAAATCACGTGATCTGATAGAATCGATACACGGAAAAAACTACTATGTGAGCTATCAGATGAAGAACGTGTTGCTTATTTTGGATGAATACACGCCATTCAAAGACGTTCTGTACAACACATTAGTATCAAAACTGCCAATGAATTATAAAATCGATCTCTGGTTTCATCAATACAACGAACATCTGTTTAACAACATTGTGCAGGAATCATACGGCATGTACAATAAATACCTGATCATGAATTACAGCAACGATATGTTGGCTGAGTCATTATCAAAAATTGATCCCAATAAACTATTGTTACTTGATTTCGGAAAGTTTGACAAAGCGGGATTGTCATATGTCTGTCAGGATTTTGATCAGGGACTTTACGATGCATTGAATGAAGCAAAAGAGGATTTCAAGAAGTACAAAAAAATAGTTTTTCTGTTCGATAAGAGACATAAACATCCACAAAGCAGCAAAGAATACTTTATCAAGTTTTGTTTTGATAACAATTACGAATTTGAAATTATTGATTCCTTCACGCCCAAAACACCTGTTATAGAGGGCACTTTATACATCATCATTAAACAGACCGATGTTGTTGAGGTTATCAAAAGAAGTAAGATCGATAATCTTAAGGTCGGCAAGCAGTTCGGAATAATAGCATATAATAACAATCCGTTTTACGAAGTAATAGAAAACGGAATTGCCCCCATCAGTATCGATTGGGAAGAAATGGCAAACCTGGCAGCCGGTTTCGTTATAAATGGCAAACAAGTATCGCAGTATCTTCCGACAAAGATTATCAAAAGGAATTCATACTAATTTTTTTGCTGTATCATCAGCACTGTTCATAATTCAAACCAATATCATACAGGAACTCATAATAAACTATAAAATACACAAATGAAAAAGTATCCAAAAATTGGTATCCGCCCCACAATCGACGGACGTCAGGGCGGTGTAAGAGAAAGCCTTGAAGGAAAAACAATGAATTTGGCAAAAGCTGTAGCCGATTTAATTTCATCAAATCTTAAAAACGGTGACGGAAGTCCTGTGGAATGTGTTATCGCTGACACAACGATTGGACGCGTGGGCGAAGCTGCTGCCTGTGCAGAAAAATTTGAGCGCGAGGGCGTTGGCTCAACCATTACCGTAACTTCCTGCTGGTGCTACGGCTCGGAAACCATGGACATGAACCCTCATTATCCAAAAGCTGTTTGGGGTTTCAACGGTACAGAGCGTCCGGGTGCTGTTTATCTGGCGGCTGTACTGGCTGCACACGCACAAAAAGGACTTCCTGCATTCGGTATTTACGGTCGCGACGTGCAGGATTTGAGCGATAATTCCATTCCGGAAGACGTAGCCGAAAAATTATTGCGTTTCGCTCGCGCGGCTCAGGCCGTGGCTACCATGCGTGGAAAATCCTACCTTTCTATCGGAAACGTTTCCATGGGAATCGCCGGATCGTATGCCGATCATAATTTCTTTCAAAAACACCTTGGAATGCGTAATGAGCAGGTAGAATCAGTAGAAATTCTCCGTCGTATTGAAGAGGGAATCTACGACAAAGACGAATTTGCCAAAGCAATGAATTGGACAGAAAAATACTGTAAAGTAAACGAAGGCACCGATTTTAATCGCAAAGAGAAACAAAAGGACCGTGCCGGAAAAGATGCCGATTGGGAATTTGTGGTGAAAATGACCATTATTATGCGCGATTTGATGGTTGGAAATCCCAAGTTATTGGAAATGGGCTTCAAAGAAGAGGCTATCGGACACAATGCTTTGCTGGGCGGTTTCCAGGGACAACGGCAATGGACTGATTACAAACCCAATGCAGACTTTACTGAAACTATACTAAACTCATCTTTCGACTGGAACGGTATACGCGAAGCCTATGTATTCGCTACTGAAAATGACACGCTGAACGGTGTTTCGATGCTTTTCGGACACTTACTGACAAATACCGCACAGATTTTCTCCGACGTACGTACTTTTTGGAGTCCTGAAGCTGTGAAACGTGTTACCGGAAAAGAGTTAACCGGACTAGCGAAAAATGGAATTATTCACCTGATTAACTCGGGTGCAACAACTATGGATGGAACCGGACGTCAGGAAAAAGACGGTAAGCCCGCTATGAAGCCATTTTGGGAAATCAACGAAAAAGAAGTGGAAGCTTGCTTGGAAGCCACAACATGGGCGCCTGCCAATCGTGATTATTTTCGTGGTGGTGGCTATTCCTCCAATTTTCTTTCAAAAGGTGGAATGCCTGTTACAATGTCACGCTTGAACCTTGTGGACGGCTTAGGGCCTGTGCTTCAAATTGCTGAAGGCTGGACATGTGACATCGATCCGGAAATCCACAAAATATTAGACGAGAGAACCGATAAAACATGGCCTACAACCTGGTTTACACCACGTCTGGATGAAACAAAAATCCCATTTAAAGACGTCTATTCCGTGATGAATTACTGGGGTGCTAACCATGGTGCTATCAGCTATGGACACATTGGACAGGATTTGATTACTCTGGCATCCATCCTTCGCATTCCGGTTTCCATGCACAACGTTGAAGACGAAAAAATCTTCAGGCCTGCTGCCTGGAACGCATTCGGAATGGATAAAGAAGGCTCCGATTATCGAGCTTGCAATAATTTTGGACCAATTTATAAATGATATGTGCCCTGGGGCGTGTGGTCTGCGGTTATCTGTTCCCAGTTCCGCATATCACATACCCCATAGCCTAAAACCCATAACGTAAGATTATGCTTAAAAATATACCAAAAATTCTATCTCCACAACTGTTGAAGACGCTCATGGAAATGGGTCACGGTGATGAAATTGTTCTTGCCGATGCAAACTTCCCGAGCTGCTCCGTTTCCAATAATATTGTCAGAGCAGACGGAATTTCCGGAACGGAGTTATTGAAAGCCATTTTAGAATTCTTTCCACTGGATACTTATTCTGAAAATCAAGTTTTCCTGATGGAAGTGGTTCCGGGTGATAATTATAAACCGGAAATCTGGGAAGAATACAAGACTATTTTGGAAAACTCAGGCGAAGCGCACGCCATTGGTTATATTGAACGCTTCGCATTTTACGAAAGAGCCAAAAAGTCTTTTGCTGTAATTGCGAGCGGAGAAGAGGCACTATACGCCAACATAATTTTAAAAAAAGGAGTAGTAAAGTAAAATGTAGAACATAGGATGATGGATGCTCAATGTAAAAATATAAGGTGCACGTCTCAAAAACCCCAAAAACAATAGAAAGTGAAAAACAACACATCAAACTCAAAACCCGCGGTAATTGAGAAGAAATATCTCGTGCCGTTTATACTCATTACCAGCCTGTTCGCATTGTGGGGATTTGCCAACGATATAACAAACCCCATGGTAGCAGCATTTCAAACCATTATGGAAATTCCGGTTTCCGAGGCGGCATTAGTACAATTTGCCTTTTATGGTGGTTATGGAACCATGGCTATTCCTGCAGCATTATTCGTCAGGCGGTTTAGTTACAAAAAAGGCATTTTATTAGGATTGGCGTTGTATGCTATTGGTGCATTTTTATTTATTCCTGCGGCCCAATACGAGCAATTCACGTTTTTCTTGTTATCACTGTACATTCTCACTTTCGGGTTAGCTTTTTTAGAAACTACCGCAAATCCCTATATAATTTCGATGGGCGATGAAGCTACTTCCACGCGAAGACTGAACTTTTCCCAATCATTTAATCCGATGGGATCGTTGCTTGGAATGTTTGTGGCTTCAAACTATGTCCTTACATCGCTGGATTCCGAGAAAAGAAACGTCGCAGGCGACCTTATCTTTCCCATGCTGAGCGAAGCCGAAAAAGCTACTATTCGCACTCACGATTTAGGCATTATCCGCAATCCTTACGTAATAATAGGAATGGTAGTCCTGTTGGTTTTCATTATTATCGCATTTACAAAAATGCCCAAAACGCAATCGGCAGAAGCTAAAAATATTAAAACCAAAGACTCCTTTAAACGATTGGCAAAGAACCACAATTATCGTGAAGGGGTGCTTGCCCAGTTCTTTTATGTGGCAGCACAAATCATGGTCTGGACATTTATTATTCAGTATGCCGAAAACTTAGGAATACCCAAAGCCGTTGGACAACGATGGAATATTCTCGCTATGATCCTGTTTTTGTCAAGTCGTTTTATCAGCACCTATCTTATGAAATATCTCAAACCCTCGGTCATGCTTACTACCTTCGCTGTTGGTGCTATGACAACAATATTGGGCGTTATTTTCATAGGAGGAATGATCGGGTTGTATTGTTTGGTTGCTACATCTATTTTTATGTCGTTGATGTTCCCAACCATTTATGGAATTGCTCTTAAAGGATTAGGCGATGACTCTACACTGGGAGCTGCGGGCCTGGTTATGGCAATTGTTGGCGGCGCATTAATGCCTCCGCTGCAAGGTGCCATTATCGATTTGGGAACTGTTGCCTGGTTACCGGCTGTAAATGCATCGTTTATTTTACCATTTATTTGCTTCGTTGTTATCTGCATTTATGGAATACGGACGAATAAAAGAAGGATTATGGGTTAGAAAAAAAATTCAGTAAAAATCAACTTTATCCTTATATGATTGATTACTATTTTAAAATTAATTAAAAAAACAGTAAGAAATAAACTAACTTTGCATATCAGCGCGAGCCTATAATCATTTTTTTATTGGTACTGATTCATATATGTCATAGATCTTACAATTCAAATTGAACTAATTATAAACATCAAGAATAATGAAAAAACTATTTTATTTATCAATTATTGCGACTGTTCTTTTTGCATCCTGCAATACAGGTACGCAGAAAGGAAAAACAGCTGAAACTTATCAGCCAATTGAAACCGAGACGCCGGCCCGTCCTGCAGGGCAAAAGCATGTTTTGGGATTGACAACACCTAAAATGGATACTGTTCGTGTAGGTTTTATCGGATTAGGAATGCGCGGCCCGGGTGCTGTACAGAGATTTACTCATATTCCCGGAGCAAAAATTGTAGCATTGTGCGATTTGTATCCCGAGCGTGTTGAAAAATCGCAAACCATCCTTGATAATGCCGGCGTACCGCGTGCCGCCGAGTACAGCGGGAGCGAAGATGCCTGGAAAGAGCTTTGCCAAAGAGATGATATTGATTTAGTTTATATTGCGACTGACTGGAAACGTCATGCTCCGATGATGATCTACGCAATGGAACAAGGTAAACATGTAGCTTGTGAGGTTCCAGCTGCCATGACAATGGAGGAGATATGGGATGTTATAAACACCGCAGAACGTACTCAAAAACATTGTATGCAACTTGAAAACTGTGTGTATGATTTCTTTGAATTAACTACTCTAAACATGGCTCAACAAGGCGTTTTAGGAGAAATCCTTTACGCGGAAGGCGCTTATATACATCAACTGGAAGATTTTTGGGATTCCTATGAAAGCGACTGGCGCATGGAGTATAACAAAACACATAGAGGAGATATTTATGCGACGCACGGGATGGGCCCGGCTTGCCAGGTTCTAGATATCCATCGCGGTGACAAAATGAATTATCTGGTTGCCATGGACAGTAAACCGGTCAGTATTCCTGCTTATCTGAAAGAAAAGCGCGGCGAAGAAGTTTCCGATTTCAAAAACGGACAACACACCATGACATTTATTAAAACAGAAAACGGAAAAACCATTCATATTCAGCACGATGTCGCATCACCACGTCCTTACAGCCGCATGTATCAAGTGCAAGGTACTAAAGGATTTGCCAATAAATACCCCAATCAAGGTTATGCCCTGAAAGCTGACGCCATTGAAGCAGGTAGCGTACCCAATCTCGAAGACTTGTCTGCACACTCATATGTATCTGATGATGTAAAAAAAGCACTGATGGATAAATACAAACATCCGATTCATGTCGAACTCGAAGAAATCGCTAAAAAAGTAGGCGGGCACGGCGGGATGGACTTTATTATGGATTATCGTTTGGTTTACTGCCTGCAAAACGGTCTTCCACTCGATATGGATGTTTATGATTTAGCAGAATGGTGTAGTCTTGCTCCTCTGACAGCTTTATCACTTGATAACAACTCTGCTCCCGTTGCTATTCCCGACTTTACCCGTGGGCACTGGAACGATGTGAAAGGGTTCAGACATGCGTTCAAATAAAGGAGTGAAATTCAATTTTTCAAAGGGCTGTATAATTAATGCAGCCCTTTGCGTTAGAAGCTATTTTTGCTAAATATTATGGGAAATAAACTGCTACATCTATTATTTTACGTTCTTTTTGTGCTACTTTTCAGTTGCACCCCAAAAACGACTTTTACGCTTGACGTAAAACCCAACACAAAAGAAGATGCATCGCCGGCAGCGGTAAAACTCATTGAACAACTACAAGCGCGACAAAACACTGCACACGTTACGGTTACATTCCCCAAAGGTCGTTACGATTTTTACCCCGACAGCGCTTTCGTACGCGAATATTACATCTCCAACCACGATCAGGACAACCCAAAAAGTGTAGGCTTCGCTTTAGAAAACCTGCAAAACGTAACCATTGACGGAGAAGGTTCCAAGTTGGTGTTTCATGGACGAATGATACCGTTTTCCTTGGTCAACTGCGAAAACGTTACACTGAAAAACTTTTCGGTGGATTTTGAGATTCCCGCTTTCAGGCAACTGAAAGTGCTGGAAGTGAATAAAGAAAAGAACGAAATGGTTGCTGAAATCTACCCGAAGGGGAATCATCGCATTGCTGATAACAAACTTTTCGCCGCAGGCGAGGGATACGAGAATCAGCTTTTTATGGCGATGGCTTTCCGCCCCGATAAACGACTTACATATGTTCGTCGCGACGTGGGTTTTAATCCCTCGACCATTATCGAAAGATCGCCCGATACTCTTGTGCTTAACGCATGGGATCAAATTCCGCTTTCATCTGTAGGCGAACGTTTCGCGTTGCGTTCGTGGCACCGCCCAACACCCGGAATTTTCGTGAGCGAATGTACCAATACCGTTCTCGAGAACGTGAAAGTGCACTATTCCGAGGGAATGGCTTTGTTGGCACAAATGAGCGAAAACATCACGTTGGATGGTTTTTCGGTTTGTCTGAAAGGTGATGACGACCCGCGCTATTTCACTACACAAGCCGATGCCACGCACTTTTCAGGTTGCAAAGGCGTGATAATCTCGAAAAACGGATTATACGAGGGAATGGCAGACGATGCCATCAACGTTCACGGAACGTACCTGCGTGTAACCAGACGCCTGAGTGACCATACTTTACAGGCACAATATATGCACCCGCAAGCGTGGGGTTTCCTTTGGGGCGAAATAGGCGACAGCATACAGTTTATAGAAAGTGAAAAAATGGAATTGGTGGGCGATGCATTCATAACCACCATAAAAGAGATAAAAGCGATTGATAAACCTACTGAATTTGGAGCAAAACAGTTCGAAATCACATTTTCCGATGCGCTTCCACAGGAAATTTCCGAAACGGGAAAATTCGGTATCGAAAACCTGACGTGGACACCCGAAGTAATTTTCTCCAACAACATTGTTCGCAACAATCGCGCCCGTGGCGCACTATTTAGCACTCCCAAACGGGTGATTTGCGAAAACAACACGTTCGATCATACGCACGGAACGGCCATTCTGCTTTGCGGCGATTGCAACGGCTGGTTCGAAACAGGAGCTTGCAAGGATGTTGTAATTAGAAACAACACATTCATCAATGCGCTCACCGCGACTTATCAGTTTACCAATGCGGTAATTTCCATTTATCCCGAAATTCCCAATCTGAAAGACCAACAGGAGTTTTTCCATTCAGGTATCGTTATCGAGAACAACACTTTCGAGATGTTTGACCGTCCGCTCGTTTACGCCAAATCTACCGACGGGCTCATTTTCCGCAA
>DCEG01000105.1:0-2302 GCA_002316835.1 Bacteroidales bacterium UBA1035
GATTTGGCAAACGAACTTGGCGGTAGGTATGTTGAATTTAAGATATACAGCCTTTCCTATGCAGAGTTTCTGGACTTTCACAAACTGAATAATGATGATGAGTCGCTGGAAAAATATATCCGTTTCGGTGGATTGCCATACCTAATTCACTTGCCAATGCGTGAAGAGGTGGTAATGGAATATATTCGTTCGGTTTATTCAACCATTGTTCTTCGTGATGTTGTTGCTCGCAATAATATCCGCAATACAGCCTTTTTGGAACAATTAATCCGTTTCTTGGCAGATAATATCGGAAGTCTTTTTTCTTCGAAAAGTATCAGTGACTTTTTGAAAAGTCAAAATATACGAATGTCGCCAACGTTGGTATCCGAATATGCAGACTCTCTGGTTTCGGCATTTGTGGTTCATCGCTTAGGACGTTATGATATTGTTGGGAAACGTTTATTTGAACGTGGCGAAAAGTACTTTTTCGAAAATATGGGAATCCGCAATGTGGTGGCGGGCTATAAACCGCAAGACAGAGCAAAACGATTGGAAAATATTGTCTGCAATCATTTGTTGTATTGTGGCTATGAGGTAACTGTAGGAACACTTTCGACCGAGGAAATCGATTTTGTTTGTACACGAGCCGGCGAAACATTATATGTACAGGTCGCTGTAGAATTGTCTAGACCCGAAACTATCGCCAGAGAGTTTGGCAATTTGTTGAAGATAAAAGACAATTATCCCAAAATAGTAGTATCCGGCGAACGTTCATTCGAAAATACTTATGAGGGAATAGAACACATTTACATTCGAGATTTTTTGACTTCTTCCGTTACTCCTAAAATTGTGTAAACAAAGAAATCATTACTCGACAACCTGGTATAGGCGATTATAAAATATCCACCAATAAGGGAATTGAACATATTTCTGCGTGGAATTTGGATGATTTTTTAAATGAATAATTTTGATAAAACAGTAAATGATTATTTTAATTTGCGCAAGAGGTTCTTGCGTAAATTAAAAATTACTCGAACACCAATAAAACAATGCCCAACATCGCCATCATCCTCCCCCGATACACCCAACTCAACACGATAATTGACTAAGTTTCGAACAGCCGTTCGATTGAGTTTGTTCAACAGCAATTTGTTGTAGATTTCTACACTCAATTCAGTAATATACAATCATTTGAGACGATGATGGTTTATTTGACGATGCAAGCCGAATTGGAACGTTTCAAGACCTTAACAGAAAGCCTTTCGACAGAAATTCAGAACAATATCCGGTTGATTTTAACGAACAAAAGCGTACTTGAAAATCTTGCTATTGAAAAGGCTTGCGATAAATTTGCCAATCAATACGACACACAAATCAACGACCAATTGCACAACACTCAAAAGTATTGGAAAGAATTAAGCGAAGTCAGTAATTCATTAGATACTATCGGTTTTCGCCAACACACCGAACAAGAAGAAAAACGCCTTTGGGAAAAGCAAGAAGCATTAGCCGAAAAATACAATTCAGAAAAAGCGATATTGAATGACTTGTATGAAAAACAAAAAGTTGCACGAAAAACGGCAGAAAAATATCAAGAAAATTACTTCTCGAAAATTTTATCGTTGAGCCATAAATTGGACGAAATAACTCAAAAATACATTCCCAAAACAACACAAAATCTGCCCGAAGGAACGTTTTTTGATATGGCAACATCATCAAACATTCATAGTATTTGTAACAACACCATTTTTAAAAATATTTCTGAAACAGACTTTTACACAGCAATTAACCTACTTGCATCCGTCAAAATTATACAATTGAAACAAGGCGAAAAAACACACGCCTGCTTTCTCATTTACAAAATGTACAAAAGTATCAAATCCGACAAAAATGCAGAATGGGGGAAATCAATGCTTCAACAATTGGATATTGATGAGAACTTCTACAAATCAAAATACAAAGAACCCATTTCCGAAGTTCCGAGCCGGAAATCAGCGCAATTTGCAAGCGAGATAAACGAAATTTTCGACTAAACGGCTTCATAAACCAAACTACCACTTCTACCACCTAAAATAAATTTATATACGATTGATTTTCAATTGGATATTTTTATTTCTACCACCTTCTTACCACCTTCTTACCACTTTCTTACCACTTTCTTTCGCCCCTACCTTTGCATTGTTCGAACATCAACCGCCGAAGTAAAAGGCTTTTGTAAAATTTGAACAATGAAAGGAAAAAAATAATGGATTTAAATGAACTCAAACAAAAACCGTTGTGGCAAATGACAGGCGAAGAATTTTTGTATCTGCAAAAAAAC
>DCEG01000105.1:2462-5101 GCA_002316835.1 Bacteroidales bacterium UBA1035
AAAACTGCATCGGGAAAACCGCCCAACAAACCACATCTACCATCGCACACGACGGAACCGAAAAACGCCACGTGTACGGCATTGCCGGAATAGCAAAACTTTTCGGGTGCAGTATGCCCACGGCGCACCGCATCAAGAAAAGTGGGAAAATTGACCGTGCCATCACGCAAATCGGGCGGAAAATCATCGTGGATGCGGAACTTGCTCTCGAATTAGCGGGACGGAAAACAGGAGGACGAAAATAGCGATGGAAACACGAAACAACAAAATCGACCTCGACGCACTGTGGCAAAAATCGCTCGTGCGCGTTACCGACGAATTCACGCTTCCGCCCATCATTCTACAAGTGGACGATGCCATTATCGGCACGTTGGGCAATTTCAGCGCATCCACCGGAAAAGCAAAAGCCAAGAAGACCTTTAATGTTTCAGCAATTGTGGCATCGGCTTTAATCAACGGACAGGTTCTTGAATACAGAGCATCATTGCCCGAAGGGAAACGTAAAATCCTCTATTTCGATACCGAACAAAGCCCGTTTCATTGCAAAAAAGTTTTGCAACGCATTCTGAAACTTGCCGGACTTCCCCTTGACCAGCAGCCCGAAAATTTGATTTTCAGCCACCTCCGGGAAATTGCCAATCCGGCTATTCGATGTGAAATTATTAGAAAAGCCATTTACAGTATTGATGGGGTTGGATTGGTGATTATCGATGGCATTCGAGATTTGATGCTCGACATTAATAATGCCACGCAAGCCTCTATGCTTATCGGGGATTTGATGCAATGGACAAGTGAACGCGAAATTCACATTCAAACCGTGTTGCACCTAAATAAAGGGGATGACAACAGTCGGGGGCATATTGGCACGGAACTCAACAACAAAGCCGAAACCGTTCTACAAGTAACCAAAGATCCAACCGACGAAGATCGAAGCATTGTTTCGGCATCGTTCATCCGATCCAAACCATTTGAGAAATTTGCTTTCCGCATATCTGACGAACCGGACAATATCAATATTCCGAAGTTAGACACCGATTATAAACCTGAAACGCTCACAAAACGCAACAGTTTCAGCTATACCGAACTTTCGGACGAAGAACACCGCCAAGCATTGGAACTTACCTTTGAAAATTCGGACGGATTGGGATACGGCGATATGATTAATGCTTTGCGAAAGAGTTATGCAACAATCGTGGGTACAACTTATGGCATTGGAAAAACCAAACAGTTGCTCACATTCTTGAAAAACAAACGGATGATTATCAAAAATGACAAAATTTATGTTTTCAATCCTCGATATTATTATTGAAAAAAATGGTTCGGAACGGAATGGGTGCGTATAGTGCTGCCCCATACCGAACCGGTAATAAAATAAGTTCGGTTCGGTATCAGGCTATATATCCCTGTACCGTACTGAACCGATAAAAAGATTTTTTGCTGACGAAAAGAAAAAAGAATCACAATAAATACAAACTAATATGAATTCAGAACAAGCCAAGCAAATCCGTATTGAAGAATATTTTTACCGTATCGGAATAAAACCAAGCAAAGAACGGGGACATAACCTGTGGTATAAATCGCCATTCAGAAATGAAACAAAGCCGTCGTTCAAAGTGAACCAAAATATTAACCAATGGCACGACTTCGGAAGTGGTGACAAAGGTAACATCATTGATTTGGTGATGAAACTGCACCAAACTGACAGCGTATCGGAAGCATTGCAGGCCATCGAACAAGCGGCTCCCCATCCACAAAACCGCTCTTTTTCTTTTCGTCAGCAAGAGATTTCCGATGAAATATCGAATATCAAAGTAAAGCCGCTTCATCATCCGGCATTACTTCAACTGCTTAACGAACGAAAAATCTCTATCGAATTAGCACGCCAATACTGCAAAGAAATGCATTATACGCTGAATGGTAAAGCTTATTTTGCTATTGCTTTCCCCAACGATAACGGTGGATATGAAACCTTAAACCCATACTTTAAGGGTTGTATACCTCCCAAAGAGATTACCACGTTCAACCGCAAAACTGCAACGGTGCATCTTTTTGAAGGATTCATGGATTATCTCTCTTTGCTAACCTTGCAGGCACGGCAAGCCGATATTTCAGCCGTCGTTCTCAATTCGGTTACCAACCTTGATAAAGCCGTTCCGTTTCTTTCAAAACACGAAAAAATCAACGCGTTTTTGGATAACGACGAAGCGGGAAAACAGGCATTGGAAAAACTGCAAAAATTGAATTTACCCGTTAGGGATATTTCAAAAAGATATGCTGAATACAAAGATGTGAACGACTATTTGTGTAGAAAAAAACTTCCCAAATTTCAAAAGAAACAAACAATTGAAACGGAAAAACCAAAGCCAAAAATTGGCAAACGTTTCAGACGTTAATTAGACGGAATGGACACAGGGCATTTCCATCGAAAGAAAATGCCGTAGCTTATTAGGGGATTTTCTTAACGCTTCGTTCCACATTCGCTAAAAATCCCCCAATAAGCCAAGGGAAAACCCCTCTGGACACCCCAAGTTCGCACAAACTCACTTACCTTACAAACTTAATTTTATGGGCTACGCCGTATTACATTTAGAAAAAACAAGCGGAACCGATAGTGCAATGTCGGCACACATCGAACGAAC
>DCEG01000038.1:0-3067 GCA_002316835.1 Bacteroidales bacterium UBA1035
ACCAAATTTGACGAAGAACCACTTTTGGGTTAATATAAACATCACTTTCTGTTTGTTTGTTTGTAGTAGTAGTAATCTGGCAAACTGGTTTTCCCGGCTGTATCCGATAATCCTTTATTTTGGTGGGACTTACGCAGACGTAGTCGAATCCGATTCCTTTTATCAGTTTGCGATTTTCTTCCGTGGCAATTCCCGCATCGAGTACCACTATGGCGCGTCTTTCGGTACTTGTTTTCATGCGTATCTTGTTTATCATGTCGGGCAGTGATTTGGAGTCGCTTTTGTTTCCCTCGAAGATGTTCGAGTATTTTAGAAAGCCCTGTGCATTGATTACTAAAGCTAATACCACTAATTTGCAATCGCTCCGTTTTTCTTTGCTCCTGCCAAATCGAGCCAGCTTTTTCTTTTTTGTTCTTTCTGCCTCGGACACCTTCTTCCTGGCCACCCACTACCGTTTCATCTACCTCTGCCATACCGGAAATTTTGAACTGGCCACTACTCTTCATGCCGTTCATTACTTTCTGTTTGAATAACCAGCAAGTTTTTTGCCTTAGTCCTAATTTTCGGCTCAACTCGGTACTTGATATGCCTTTTTTGCTCGTGCTAACGTAATATGCTAAATAGAAGGCCTTTAACAAGGGAAACTTAACCTTATGAAACAAGGTGCCACTAGTAGGTGATGAAATGTAGCGACATTTAGTACATTGACGATTGAATTCCTTTTCGCCAGCGCAAAACCTGTTGTTTCCACATTTAGGGCACCTGTAGCCATCTCCCCATTTTTGTTCGGATAAGTAAGCCAGGCATGCCCTATCGTCTGGGAATCTTGTTTGGAATTCAAAAATTGTTAAGCTATCAAACTTTTTTTCCATATCAAAATATTTAATACCGCTAAGATAAGGCTTTTAAGCGTATTGGCAATGCGCCTAATTCAATTGATTTAATAAATTATCTCTTCGAGTCCATTCCGCTTTTGCTCTATCGGAAAAGTCAAGAAGATGAACATAGGATGGATGTAGATTTAAAATCTCTTGTTCATATTAATTGTCTGTCTCAGTTGTTATTGGGTCTGAAACCAAAGTATCAGGGCGATTAGCTTTCTGCTGCTGATTAGTGCAGGCAATGATTGTGAAAATAGGTAAGCATGTCCAGTGTTTCATTTTAGCAAGGTTTTTTTATTGGATGACGCACAACGTTTGCCAAACCGCTGTTGAACTAAACCTTCGGTAGCCCTTTCCGCAGATAGTCTTACTACCTTTGCAATGATAATAAATAGATTGAGGCCGAAAGTTGAGGCTGACTGCGGAGAAGTTCTCCACCTGCCATTGCTCTTTTATTACCTCGCTCCATAAAGCGAAACATTTTCTGCAATTTTTTGGATGGAAAGCTCATCGTTGTTTGCAACAAACAGATTTTTTTCATAATCTGTGAATATTATACTGTTGTTTTTGAGCCATACAGGATTTTTATTACTACCAATATCCGTTTGTTCTAGTATCATCTGATTACTACCATCTTTGTTGGCTATACAATAAGGACCGTGTCCTAAATCGCCCATCTCAATGATTGTACCGTAAAGAATTTTTGTCTCATCCGGTGAAAGCGTAAATGAGATGAACTCTGTTTCAACCCAATAATCTTCACTCTCTTTATTTCTCAGCACATTAAAATCCAGTTTGTCAGACAAACACACTTTTACATTGTTGCGCGTATAATAGAGTTGTTGTTTTGTTGTTTTGAAGTACTGATCTGCTTTATTACGAGGAAGTTCCGTCATGAATTTTCCTAAAACCCGTCCGTCAGATTCCTTGTCCAGAGATTTTTTTTCTTTTCCGGCAATGGAGTATATGTCAAATTTCCTAAAATCGTAGTAGTCCCAAACAAAGCCGTGCTCCATAAGCAGTTCTCCTTTATGGTAAAGAAGCGGGCTTATTTCGCCATAGGTGTCGGTTATGCAATCGTCTTTTTTCAGTTTACGCCCCACCAAACGAATCATCCACAAAAGCAAGTTTCCAGCCATTGGGTGTGTTGATGAAATAAAATCCGCGGGGATTAAGATATCTATCGGGTAAATAGACTGCCATGAGTTTTGCATTTGGGTAGGCTGTTTTTACCGGTTTTGTTTCAAAGGTTTCCATATTAACAAGCAGCTCAGGAACCTTTTCTATCGCAACATAATAGACAACATTGCTGTTTGTATAAATGAGGTCTTCAGGAGACCCGCCATCGTTTATATATTCAAGTATTATTTCTCCATCATGCATCGGCTTTAGATCATAGTCGTCATATTCAGTAAAGCCAAAATTTTCAGCTCTGGTCGCCAATTTTGTGACAGTACCTGGAGCGTGGTATCGTCTTACATCCATTTTCGAATCAATGTATGTAGCCAGTGTTTTGTCATTGTTCTTGAGCAGGCTGCTAAAGTTTTTCCCCCAATAGCAATCGTTCAGGAAGCCCTCGATAAAAGCGGGAAACAGATCTTCTGGTTCTCCGGAAGAAGCATTGCCATTTTGCGCATTTGCATTATAATCAAGCACTTCCAATTTAAAAGAATTGATTATATGTTCAATAACGCCTTCCATCCTGTCATTCTCTTCTTCGGGATATTCGAAGCGAATGGTGAAATATCTATCATTAAACACAGTATAATCAGTGTGCAACATATTATCAACCTTATATTTGATAATATAGTGGTTGTCTTCGAGCTTTTTACTGAGAACTCCTGTTATGAAAGCTAAATCCTCTGCGTATGCCTTTTCAACCGAAGGAGGTTCACCATCTTTAGTGGGATCATCTTTGAACTCATAATAAACGATCAGTTGGATTTTTTGATCTTCCGAAATGAATTTTTGACCGTCTCCGCTATCCGCTTCGCCTTGCGGAATAAGGAAATCGGGATATTCAACGGTGTAGTCGTATCGATCGTTGTGGTAAGTTTTGTAGTTTACGCTGTCCGGCTGCGTATCTGTTTTCCCGGGGTTGCCGTTGCACGCTGTAAGTAGGACAAGGGAAATGATAAAATACGTTAGTTTGCTCATGGTTGTTAAATTTTAATAGTTGGAGGCTT
>DCEG01000038.1:3196-13181 GCA_002316835.1 Bacteroidales bacterium UBA1035
TATATCTTTAATATTTACGGCTGTGGCATAGGTTGATTCTCCCGCAATTTCATTTTGTTTCATGGTGCCTGAAATTTCGACGGTAGCGCCTTTTTGATTCTCACCTGTACATGAAAAAAGTATTGCAAGAAATGCGATCAGATAAATTTTCGATTTCATGGTTTATCTTTGTTTTTGAATGTGCAATTTTGTGTGAAATTATCTTTTACTAATAGATGAAAAGATTCTGTTATTAATTCATGCTTCTCACTTTATCTTAATCCATCAAGGCCCACTGTTAAACTCTATCGTTTTAACCAGGTCATTCTCATCAAAATTGACTTCTATATTAAGAATCTCCATACTTATGAAGGCTTTATTACCGTCTTTATTTTCAAATAAATCGTCTTTAGTGAGTCCGAATTTCTCGATCAAAAAATCTTTATCGCAGTTTTTGTCTTCACAAATAATCCATCCGAAACCCTTCCCCGGCTTAGTGATATAGGCGTGAGTCATGCGGTCGTCCTGATAGGTTAACTGAATGCCGTCGTACTCCATGGTTGTGGTCGTCACAATATAATCCTCATCTATGTAACCGGAAACTTCCAAAGGTTCTATTTCTGTATTCTCAGATTGTGGTTTACCCAACAAACGTTTTGCATCATCGGGATTGGCTCCCAATTGAAATTTAGCAAGTGCGAGATTTTGTAAAAAGGGAAGATTTATATGACCCTGATGTACATCGATTAACGCTGTTTCAATATAGTCTATCAAAAATGCATCGGCCGACGGGATAAGCACTAGAGTATTGAAAAAAACGTTCTCTTCACCGTAGTCAATAAGTGCTGTAAATTTCAAATCAGAAAGGTGGGTTATGGTCACATTTTCTAATTTATCGCCTGCTTCCATGCCGTTTCCCATTCCAAACGGGGCCCAAACTTCCTTACCCAAAGGATAAATCATTTTCCATTTGTTTTTAAACACTTTTTCGGCAGCTATCTGCTCTTCTTGTGCCTCAAATTCAGGGTATTCATAGATTTCGAGCTTTTCGTGATAAAACTCAAGATACCGTTCGGTAAACACTTTCTTCTCATCAGGCAGACAGTAGCCGATTTCAGCGGAGCATTGAAAGATGCTTTTCAGCCATTTATCGCCCGAAGCAATTTGCTGCGCATCTGTTTTTCCCATCAAAGAACCGGAAGTATTATCTTCCTGGTTGCGGGCGGCCTGGTTGCAGCTTGTTGAGAGTGCAATTGCCAGTATTGAAAACAGTAGTGTTGTTGAAGAAAGAATCGATTTTTTCATCATTATTTTCATTGTTTTAAAAGTTAAAACATTAAGTCCGAAGTCATTTGTACAAATCCATGTATTCAAAAATTATTTTAACCGCTTCTTCTTTCATATCTCTATTCAATGATCTATTCAGGCGAACATTGTTCGTTAGGTTATAAACCTCACTCCAATCTGAATCCATCGCTTTTTGTGCCTCAATCAGTGCGCAAATAATATTGATTGTGTAACTTTCGTTGTTCTTCGACCTTGCTTTGAGTGCGTAAATAATTGGCTCGTCAACATTGAAATAGTTTTCCATTGCCTGCAGGTAAGCCAAAGAAATCAGCAAATCAGCACTGGCCTGATTAAGGAATTCATCTGTGTCTTTAAAGTTATATTTCTCCTGCAAATATTCATAGAAGTAGTAGGCATTGTTAAAACCATTAAAACCCCAGCCCAGTTGATTGATTACTGCTATTTTCAATTCAACCTGATGCATACTTTCATTCAGATAATTCATTAATTCAATCGTTAACCTTCCTTCGGTTGTGGAAGCTAACTGAACTATTTTTGAATCTTTATAAGCTTCACTAATTGGTGTGGAAGTCAGCGGAGAATCTGCAAATAGATTTTGACTGAGTACAACTGCCGCAATCAGGAGTAGGGCTAATTTCGCTTTCATATTAATAAGGTTTTTTAGTCTGGTGTTTGCTACTGATGAATTATCAGCATGATTTATTCACGTTAATACGGATTACCACTTACTTAATAAACATGTTATCGTCCCAGGTTTTGCTGCCGGGCAGCTCTTTTACCTGTGAATAAAGTCCGGGAAAATTATCGACTAGAAAATATTTGCTGTCCCAGGGTTTGATTACACGAATGATGTCTTTGCCGCTGTCTTTACCGCCGGTGAGCACATAGTACTGAATGAATTTAGCATCCATTTTACTGTTGTATTCATAATTGGAATTCATAGCCTCCACTTCCACGGTATAGGGCTTTTCAGGTATGTATCCGTTTTGCTGATGGGCACCTTTCAGGTAAGCGGCTACCTGATAGGGACGCGCATAATATTCATCTTTACCGCGAAGCAGTTCGCTGAGGCGATGCATTATCCGGTCCTTGCTCATACGCCCGGGATTGTTGGGATCGTGTTCATTTTCAGTGGTTGCCAGATACAAACACTTTTCGCCAAAAACGGGGTATTTGCGGTATATTTCCATGGCAATCAACACCATGGTTACGGCGCCTTGCGGCTCGGTGGAAACCTGTGCCTGCAATTCCTGAAATTTTGCAACCGTCCATGGGAAACGATCGAAGGTGCAGGATGCCTTGTCGCTCATATCAAGCTCATCATGGTTAATTTTACCGGCAAGTGTTCCGGTAATGGAAGCATTGTCGGCAGGCACCTTTTCTTCTACAAAATCCTGAGTGGCTTTCTTGCAGGCGCTGAAGCTTATGACCAGCGCAATCGCTAAAATCAGAACATTAATTAATTTGGTTGTTTTCATTGTCATCTGTTTTATTAAAAGCTTTTACATTATTCTTGTTTATCGACCAACCTATCGGTTACAAAAAATGCTTCGTTTTTTCTTCCTACTCTTCCTACTTCCTACTCCCTATTCCCTACTCCCTACTTCACCATCTCCACCCTTGTCACTCCTCTATAACTTGGAATGGTTTTCAGCCCTTTAAGGTATTCAATGATGGTTTCTGCTGAAGGACGAAACAGTCCCTGTCCGGGATCGTTGTGGTCGTATTTATAAACCGAAGCCATATAATCGTTCATGACTACGGAATACGTTTTGTCCATATCAAACGGTTTTCCGTCGGTTGTTAAAAGTTCCACATCTTTAAGCTTCCCATCGGGGTTTAGCATATAGCGCATAGTCATTCCCGAAGGATAAATGGGCAAATGGTCATCGAGTAGGAATGCACTGAGAAACAGATTGCGCATTTCGTGGCCTGTAAGGTTAAACAGCACTATTTCGTTGCCGAAAGGATCCATTTCATAAACGTCCTTGGTACGCACCGGACCTTTGGCAAGCGTTGATATACGAACCCCACCCGGATTGATAAAAGCAAGGTCGGTTCCCGAAGCAAAGCGTATGGCATCGGTCATCAGGAATCCTATTTCTTCGTAGTTTGAAAAATCGTCTTCGGCTATTGCGATGGTTTCGGTCAATGCCGGATTGTTGTTGTAGGCATCCACCATTGTTTGAATGTCGGCACGGGAATTCCCCTTCTTGCCCACGGTTAGCAACTGCATTTCTCTACCCACCTTTCCTTCGGGACCAACTCTCAGCTTAATGAGCGTTGCATATTTGAGTTTCCGTTCGGCCTGCGTAATCATAATTCCATTGTGGATTTGATCTTTTTCGACTTTGGTGTGCGAGTGTCCGCCAATCATTACATCTACGCTATTTGCCGGCAGTTGATTGGCTAATTTCACATCGTTTTCAAATCCGAGATGGTTCACCATCACAAATACGTCGCAACTGTCTTTCAGGAAGAGATATTCTTTGGCGGTTTGAAACGGGTCTTTAAACCCAAATCCTTTTGCATTATCCGGGTGTGTGTCCGGAATTCCATTGTCGTTTATGTCCAAAAAGGACACAAAGGCTGTTCTCAGCCCATTTGGGCTTTTGATTATTACATATGGTTTAATGCGAAAATCGGGTGTTTTCGGCAGATCGATATTGGCACTAAGGAAATCAAACTTCGCTTTGTGTGTGATGTTTGCAAAACCCACAAGGCGGGAGTCAAACTCGTGGTTACCCACTGCCGACATATCAAATTTCACGGCGTTCATCAGCTCAATGATGGGTATTCCCTTTTCGGGATATTGGTCGTTTGCCGGGTTTCCTGTTTGATTATCACCACCCGAAATAAGCAATAAGTTGGGGTATATATTCCGCAAACTGTCAGCCATAAAGGCAAGCCGGGGGAAATTATCAATGGCTGCGTGCATATCGTTCACGGCAAGGATTTCTATCGTTTTTGCTTTGGGAAGCTCAGCTACTTTTACTTTGCGGTTTGTGCCACAACTTATCAAAAGTGTAGTTCCAAGCAGAGCAATACCGCAGATTAGCTTTTGTGATGTTGTTATTGTTTTCATTGTGCGTTTGTTTTTTAGTTTTTCTGTGCATTGTTTTAAAAGTTAAAACATTAAGTCCGAAGTCATTTGTACAAATCCATGTATTCAAAAATTATTTTAACCGCTTCTTCTTTCATATCTCTATTCAATGATCTATTCAGGCGAACATTGTTCGTTAGGTTATAAACCTCACTCCAATCTGAACCCATCGCTTTTTGCGCCTCAATGAGTGCACATATAATATTGGTTGTATAACTATTCTTATTCTTCCCTGTTGCTTTTTTAGCGTAAACAATCGCCTCATCAACATCAAAGTAATCATCCAGTGCTTTTAAGTAAGCCATACAAATAAGTAAATCACCTCCTGCTTGGTTAAGAAATTCATCACTGTCTTTATATCTATTTTTTTCTTTCAAATATTCATAAAAGACGGTTGAATTATCTTTACCATTAAAATCCCAACCTAATTCATTTATTACGGCTATTTTAAATTCAACCGGATGCATACTTTCATTCAAATAATTCATTAATTCAATGGTTAACCTTCCTTCGGTTGTGGAAGCTAACTGAACTATTTTTGAATCTTTATAAGCTTCACTAATTGGTGTGGAAGTCAGGGGAGAATCTGCAAATAAATTTTGACTGAGTACAACTGCCGCAATCAGGAGTAGGGCTAATTTTGCTTTCATATTAATAAGGTTTTAATTGATCTTTTTGTACAGCAAAATTGAGATTAATCCATTATATATGTCTGTAAATATCACGCAGAAATTAGCATAAAGCACACATTAACGTTTAAATAATTAGCACAATTAGTGCATTTGTTTGTGGTATCATATTGATTATGTGTGTTTTATATGTGCAAATTGGCTGTTGGCTTTTGGCTTTTAGCTGTTGGCTAATAGCTAAAAGCTAATTGCTAAACATGTATCTTCTGAAATTGCGATGGGGAAATTCCAAATTCTTTTTTGAATATGCGTGAAAAATAATTGGCATCATAAAATCCACATTCATGAGCAACTTCCGACATAGGGAGAGAAGTCTCCTGAAGCATCTTCTTTGCCTTGTTTAGCTTCACATGCAAAATATAAGACAATGTTGACTTGCCCGTTATACCATTCATTTTTCGATTGAGCTGCGATGTGCTCACCGACATTCTCTCAGCAAGATAGGCTGTGTTTAGATCAGGGTTTTGAATTTCAGTAAGAATAATACCTGTTATGGTATGTATATATTTGAGATTTGCTGTACTCTCTGCTCTATTAACAGTGTCGGTTGTTATGTTATTGGCAGACTCCATAAATTTTTCAATCAGCGTTTTGCGACTTTCCAGTATATTATGGATAGTAATGAACAGCTCCTCTGTATCAAATGGTTTCTTAATATATGCCTCGGCACCGCATCTCAAGCCCTTTATACGGTCTTCGTCGCTACTCTTTGCCGTAAGCATAATTATTGGAATATGATTGAGCATAATGTTATCTTTCATTTCGCAACACAACTGTGTGCCATCCATCACGGGCATCATCACGTCTGTAACCACTAAGTCGGGAATATGATTTTTTGCTAACTCAAGACCCTCTTGGCCATTTCTGGCAACTAAGACTCTGTATTTATCGCTTAGGATAGTTTTTATATATGTGCTCACATCCTTGTTATCCTCAACAATCAAGATTATGGGTTGCTCTTTTGTAATATCTTCTTCGTTGTCATCAGTTTCTAAGTCGGTATCTATGGCTCCAACTCTTTGTTTAAGCTTTAAAAGTGAAAAAGAGCTCTTTTGTTCAAGAAGTGGCTCAATATTTGTTAGTCTGTTGTTCTTTATAGGTAAAGTCACAATAAAAGATGAGCCTATGCCCAATTCACTGTCAACCTCAATTTCTCCTTTCATCTTTTCCACCATCATCTTTGTAAATGCCAATCCAATGCCACTACCTGATTCGCTTTGACTATTTTCGCTTTGATAAAACATTTCAAATATACGTTTCAAGTCACTTTTAGGTATTCCATCACCAGTATCCATAATTTTAATTTTGATGGTTCCAGAGCGTTGTCCTTCGACAACTATAAAGTCTATTTTATCTCCCTCTTTTGTATGTTTTATAGCATTTGATAAAAGATTGTCAATAATTTTATCGATATAGAAAGGAATGAAATCCATTTCTTGTGACTCTATCACAGAATAAAAAATAAGGTTTACATCTTTCTCTTTTGCAAAAAGCTTAAATGTTTCGGCCGACATTCTAAGATACGAAATTATGTCGCCACGTTTCCAGTTGGGAGCCTCTTTTCCCGATTTAAGTTTGGCAATATCAAGAAGTTGGTTTACGAGATTAAGCAAATAATTACTTTGTCTGTCTATGGCTGATCTATAAACATGCTTTTCTTTTTCGGATAAGTGTTTGCTGCTCATTAATAGGTCATTAAAACCCTTTATAACGGTTAGTGGAGTTCTAAATTCGTGTGTGATATTTGTGAAAAAATCGCTTCTGGTTTGCTCCAATTGTTTTAACGCTTTGTTGCTCCTGACGCGCTGTCGATATGCATAATATAGTAGTGCTGTGATGATAATTCCTACAAGCGACAGAGCCAAGGTGAAATATAATGTCAAATGCGTCGACCGTTGTTTGGATTTATTCTCCGCCTCAATTCTCTGAATGTTCCTAATGTTTTTGTTTTGCTCGTAACTTAGGCGCACGTCTATAAACCTATTAGTTTTTTGCAATCCCTGCACGCTGTCTCGCATGAGTGATTGCAATTGATAGTGCTCAAGAGCTTTTTTGAAATCTTGTGTGCTCAAATCAAAGTCGTGCTTAAGCAAATATATTTCGGCCAAATGTTCTGGCGATTTTATTTCATTTGCTGTTTGCTCTGCAAGACTGATATAGTGTTCGAATTCAGAAATATTATTGTCTAACAAATTAATTCTGGCAATTGAGATACATGCTTCCAACCAGTGCCATCTGTCGGATATTTGATGCATGAGGTCGTATGCCTGAATATACTCATCTTTCGCTTTTTCATATTTTTGCTCTCTTTCATAAAGCTTGCCTAAATGAATAAGGCATAGTCCAATTCCCATGTCCGATTTGGCTATTCGATTATGCTCCAATGATTTATTATAATAGGCATGTGCTGAGTCTAACTGTCCCCGCTCTTCAAAAATTGCTCCAATATTGGCATAGTTAATGGCCTGACCTATATTGCTTTTCAGCTTCAGCTCATCTTCCAACGCCATTCTGAAATATTTTTCAGCATGGTCATAATATCCAAGTGTCAGGCTCACGTTTCCGATTCCATTTAGAGAAACAACTCTGTTTTTCATTCCAACTCCCGGCACATGTGCCTGTGAATATGCTTCAGCATAATCCAATGCTTGATAATGATAATCTGATGCTTCGCCATGCGAGCCGATCCGTCGGAAGTCTGTTCCCAGATTATTGTATGCCTGCACTATTTCGATGGTATCATTGAGCTTCATAGCAAGTGCCAACTCTTCCTGATGATTATTTATTGCTTCGGTGAAACGCGAGTTGTCACGCATAAATACACCTAACTGCTTATAAACCAGCATTACAGCAAAATCGTTCTCCTCATCAATATATTGTTTCAGCAAAAGTTTCAGAGAATCTTCACTGTATCTGTTTCTGTATAAAACGGCGGAAATCTCTTTTCGATTTGCTTCCGCTTGCTGCAACTGTTTTTGAGCATCTGAGCAATCGCAGAAAAAACCAATTATCAGCAACACAACAAGTATAGCAAGTGAGGTTGGTGCTTTATATCTATTAATCCTAATTTTCATAGCAAACAAACAGGTATTTGGTCTTGTTTTTTCTCTGTATTGAAATATTTTAGGGAGTAGTAAACCAGGTAAATAGTTTTTCCTCCTTTTCTCAAAGATATTGTTTACTTGCGCGTTTATTCTATTTATGAACAGATTATTACTTTTTCATTTAAAATTCCATCCATATATTACATTTGTAAATTCAATTAGTAAATGCAACTTTGACGGCAGGATAGTATAGATTATTTTTTCAGAGCCAGGGAGGAAAGACTCCCCCCCCCTTTTTGCTCCGATGGAAAAAATGACTATAATTGTTCTCCGCCTAAAGTTCACATTTATGAGTCATTTAACCAGGGAACAAAGATATACTATTGCATCGATATTGCAAAACGGCTATAATCAAAAAGAAATAGCCCTTGTTATTAAAAAAGATAAATCAGTTGTCAGTCGGGAGATCCGGCGCAATGCAGATGCCCGATCCGGCGTTTACAGAGATGATTTAGCCCATCGTAAATACCTGAAGCGTCAGGAGTATAAAGCTAAACCCAGAACCTTCACACCTGAAGTAGAGGAATATGTCAGAGATAGATTGCGTCTAAAACACAGTCCTGAACAAATTGCAGGTGTTGCCAAAAAGAACGGGGATAAATGTGTGTCACACGAGCGAATCTATCAGTTTATTTGGCAAGATAAGCGAAAAAAAGGAACGCTGTATCTTGATCTTAGAAACAGAGGACGTCGCTATAAAAAGCGAAGTGTGATTTACGATAAACGGGGTATAATCCCCAATCGCACAGACATCTCTCAAAGACCGCCTGAAGTTGAACTGCGCGAACGCTTTGGTGATTTAGAAATTGACCTGATTATAGGTAAAAATCACAAAGGCGCTATCTTAACCATCAATGACAGAGCTACCGGATTCGGAAAACTTCGTAAATTAGATGGAAAAGATGCTCAGCAACTTGCAACGGCTACCATTGATTGTTTGATGGAATGGAAACCTTTCCTTAAAACAATCACATCTGACAACGGGAAAGAGTTTGCCGCTCATGAATTGGTAGCCAAACATTTAAATATCGATTTCTTCTTTGCTAAACCATATGCAAGCTGGCAAAGAGGTTCGAACGAAAATTTTAATCGCCTCGTCAGGCAATATATACCGAAAAAAGTTGATTTTGATTGTATTCCTACAGATTATATTAATTTTGTGGAATATCAACTCAATAATCGACCCAGAAAAAGATTCAAATACGAATCGCCAATGTTTATGTTTAATCAATTATTTTTCATTTTTCTATTTTTTTAATTGAACTCTTAATCTGTTCCCCTCTGACAGCCTGCCATCGTGGGCTACACTGTTTCCGTATCGATCCTCAACAGGAGGTAATGGATTTGGAATTTTGAGCTTTCGACGAACATAATATGCTCGAACTGCATCAGCGACTTTTGCGCCGCTGAAGAGTTCAACCTCTGTTCTATTTACAATGACTTTCATATGGCTAATACTCTATTTCACCCTCTCTTGTAGTTTTTATAAGTCGCCAGTTTTTGCTTTTAGCAATATCCACCGCTTCTTGCGGCACCTCATTCAAATCTTCTTCGGTGTCATAACTCACTTCTGCTACAGCACCTCCGGGTTTTTCAACGTGTTGTACTGCTTTGAAAAGTTCAATCATCGATTTTGCACTGATTTCATTATCTTGACAAATAATTCTTCTTAATTGATTGAATTTCTTTGCTTTAATCGTTTTGATTTTATTACTATCAATCCAAAGTTCTTTTAGCTCTGCATTATTACTCAAATCCAATTCTGTCAACTCATTATTTGCTATTTGCAAATCGGTTAACTG
>DCEG01000038.1:13431-23513 GCA_002316835.1 Bacteroidales bacterium UBA1035
GTATTGGCATCTAAGATTCCTTTAAATTCTGTTAGCTCATCGGGATAAATCAGTTCCCCTTCATCCTGAACTTTATCATTATTCAAATCAACCCAAATGGCTGCGGTATCATTGGCGCTCCGCTCAAAATAAAACGAAAATAGTGTGCCAACCTCTACTTCTGTTGTAATGGTGATTTGTGGGTTTTTAGATTTCTCAGATGAAGTGCCACCTCTTCAAGACATTACCAACACTGAAAGAATAGCCACTATTATGTAATACCTAGTTATACTCTTCTTTTTCATAAAAGTAAATTTATATTATTTATCAAATCTATTCGGACCTGGCTCACTATCTTTGATAGCCAATAGAATAAACCATATAGATCCAATAAGTGGAATCATATTTACCAGAATCCATCCTCCACCTTTGCCAATATCGTGCATACGGCGTACTCCAACTGCAATTGAAGGTATCAATAAAGCTAAAGCGAATAATCCCTGAATAATCATAAATAACATCCTAAGCAGTTTTACTCCACCCAGGATATTTATAAACATAGATAATACTACACTAACAATAATGTAAACAAGGATATACTTCCAAAACTCTGTTTTATTAGCTCTGCCCGTAAATTGTGCATACTTGTTAGTTACAATCTCTTTGAAATTTTGAATAATTGAATTTGTTTCCATAATTTTTTTATTGTTAATATATTTGTTCTCCGCTCTATTTATTTTTTTCTAATTTTTCTTTGATTTTATTCAGCACATGACTTTGATTATCATCGCCAGTGTTGGTTTCAACGGTTTTCTGCAATTTTTCCAGGTCGGCTTTCGTGCCGTATTGAGCTATTGCCTCCACCGCTGATTTGCGTCCTAACCAGTTGGCGTCAGCATCGGCAGCGATGCTGCTCATCACGGCTACAATTTCCGATCGGTTGAAATAGGTTGCCTTCTTTTCCCATTCGGGCAGCTTGTCTTCGTTGAACGTCTTGAAACTACCTACGGTCGTCCACGAGGGAACATCTTTTGTACGCGGTGTTTTTTTTAGGTAGTTAAGCGTGGCATCGTAAGCCGCTTTGCTTGTTTTTTCGTGAAAAGGATAATCAAACCAAAGCGTGCAAAGCCCGCTTATACATTTGTTATGTATTTCGGCTTCGGCCGGATTGTCAAGAACTTTCACTAATTCTGCTATTACTCTTTCATCGCCGAGTTTACCGCTTCCTGCACACGCACTGCCTCGTACATTCTGGTCTTTGTCGTTGATGAGTGCGATGATGGCTTCCGTAGCGCCACTCACTCCGGCACTCCACGAGTTCCCAATAGCCTTTGCGGCGGAAGTGCGGATTGCCGAATTCTCATTCTTTGCCTGTGCGAAAATAAACGCGGCAACTCCGTCATCTTTCATTTCATTGCTCAATGCATTGATGCCACTATTGATGACGTAAAGGTCTTTTTCATTTTTCAGCATATCCAAAACTGCCTGCACATTTTCTTTGTTGACACCAAAAAGCGATTGGACACCTTCCACGATAAAACCGCGCACTAGCGGCGATTCGTGGTTCAACAAGCGCTTCTGTACAGCGTTGACGATTTCGCCCGAAGGATTTTTGTGTGTATCTCTTACTACACTCCGAGCCTTGTGTACTGGATTTTCTTCCAATTTGAGTGTTTCCTGATTAATTTTGCACTTGGAATAAGCTAAAATTAGCGCTTCATACTCCGTTTCGGTAAGCTCACCGCTGCTTTTAACCATACTTACCAATCCCTCTTGTGTGAAAGGGACACTTTCTAAAAGTTTTTGCGCAGCATTGGACTTACCGCCTGTTGTACCACCTTCTTTATTTCCGCCTGTGCAAGCGAAAATAAATACCACCGCTGCAACTGCTGCAGCGATTAACAACGTTTTTTTGAAATGTTTTTTTGTGTTCATTCCTTTTTAATTTTAAAGGATTTGTTTGCTCGGTTATTTTTTTGAATTTAATATTACATGGATCTGTCTATTGTTTTTTGTAAATACCATCGCTTGTTCCTGCACACGAAAACTGTTTGAACATTTATTCCGTTTTCTACTCCTTTGTAGTAAATGGTTGTGGTGTCACCAACAATTTCTATTTCCTGTATTTCCAAAAATAATGATAGCTGGTTTTGTGATAAAATGAGTTTGTCGATATTTTCCGGTACCAAACGGCGATGAGACCATATGTTCTCGTAAATGCCGTATTCTTTCGATACCAGACGACAGAAATTTTCCTCGTCGCCGATTTTCTGCAATGGCTCCGTCATTACTTCCCCCGTTTTATTATTGCGATAATAAAACTCAGTCGGCAATTGAAACCCTGTACGGATGGTGCATTGTTGAATGGTTTCCATTGAGTCAATAGTTTCTGATGGTATAGACGCAGCAAAATACCGCGTCTTTACATTAAAATTTCGTGCTGGCTCCGCCGCCTCCACTTTTTCCTCCTCCCCACGAACCTCCCTTAGTAAAATTACCGCTTCGGTAAGTGGTATTATTTCCGCTGTTTGTAGATTCTGTTTGTGGTTTCACATATTTATAAGGAACCAACTCCTTATGCACAAATCCACATTTAGAACAAACGAACTCATACTCTTTCATGCCATCCTGTCCAGGTATTGCCTGTTGCTTGATTATGGGTTCTCCCTTTTTCAAGCTGACAGTGCCAGTTGATTTGCAACTCTGACAATCAATCTTTGCATTCTTGGCACCACCCTTGAAAAGTCTGAATAGGATAAATACAGGAAAAAATAATACGGCAAGCAAACATCCCAATCCACCAGCTGATTTCTGCTTGATGGCATCTAAATAGGGTGAAGATTCTTCAGATACTTTCTTTTTCTTTCTGCTCTCATTAAAAGCTAATGCTCCTACACCTAATACCAGCCAGATGATAATTGGCAAAGTCATGCTTTTTGCGTCAATAGGTTCTTTTATAAGTTCAGAAGTTCCCTTAAGAACTTTTTCTATCTCATCCACCCCCGCAATCAGTCCTTCTCCATAGGCATCTTCCTTCAGAAACGGTATCATTTTTTGAGCTTGAATCAGTTTTGATGTGCCATCACTCAATGTGTTTTCTATTCCGTAACCCGTTTCAAATACAATTTCTCTTTTTCCATCAGCTGTCAGGAGCAAGATAAGCAATCCGTTGTCTGAATTTTGAACGCCTAGCCCCCAATAGCCGAATAATTCTGCTGCAAATTCTTTTGCAGAAGTGTATTGCTCATCAATATCAGGAATTACGACAATTGCCGTCTGAACATCTAATGATTCTCTTATCTCAAATAGTTTTTTGTTCAGTATTTCCTTGTCATTGTATGTGATCACCTGCTCAGGATCTGAAATGAACTGTTGAGCATCTCTTAGCTGCACATTGGGCACCTCTCTCACCGTGTATTGAACTTGTGCATACGAAACTAAATTAAGCAACAGCAGAAACACTATTGTCAAAGATTTCAAAATTGAATTTCTCATACCTGTTTTATCTTTTAAGTTGTTATATTAGAATTTCACATCAGGTTTTGTATCACTGTCGGGAGCAGATTCAAAATAATCTTGTTTCTCGAACCCAAACAATCCGACAACCAGATTTTTTGGAAATCGTCTTCGGTAAGTGTTGTAAACTCTCACTGTTTCGTTGAATCGCTTTCGCTCCACCCCTATTCTATTTTCAGTGCCTTCCAGCTGTCCTTGCAGCATGATGAAATTTTCGTTGGCTTTCAAATCGGGATAGTTTTCTACAATCATTATTAATCGAGACAGTGCATAGCTCAGCTCTGCTTGTTTTTCACTGAATTGCTGTAAATTCTCTGCATTGAGCTGGTCGCTCTCGATGTTTGTATTTGTGGCATTGGCTCTTGCTTCAATCACCTGTCTGAATGTTTCTTGCTCGTGCGAAGCATATCCCTTAACGGTTTCAACCAAGTTCATTATCAGATCGGCTCGCCGCTGGTATTGATTTTCTACTTGCGACCAAGCCATTTTCACGTTCTCTTCGCGTTTAATTAGCCTGTTGTATGTCCCCCAAAAAAAGGGAACAATCAACAGTAATACTGTGAATATTACGAACCAAATGATTATTTTTCTACCCATACTTTCTTTTATTTTTTTTTCTGTTACCCAAGCATCATTATCAGTGCCGCTATAACAGCTATTATTGCAGCTATCAGCAATATAATCTTGGTTTTATCTTTTGGATATTCACCAATAACCTGCCCGGTACGACCATTTACCACAAATTGATAGAGTTTACCGTTGAATTTAAAGGCACTGATCCAGATCGGCAACAGCAGCAGTTTGAACATCAAGTTGTTGTATTGTGTGTTTTTACTGCTAACCTTTTGTTTGTTGCCTCCAATGTCAGAGCGGATAGTACTATCAATCACATTATCCATTTTCTCTTTGGCTCTATTCACTCCTTCTCTGAAATCAATTTGATAAATTTCGGTGATAAACCCCGCCAAAAACTCTTTGCGGAACTTTACGCAGTTCATCATATCCCAATTGGTAAGCCCGTTCATAATTTTGGGTGGCAGGGTTTCAGCAGCAGGCACTACAATATCGTCAAATGTCACCGACACTGTACCCGATGTGGGATACCAATCTGTAACAGTGCGGCGTACTTCTTCCCCTTTGTTGTTGCGAGAAGTTTCAGTACGGTCTTCGCCCCGCTCGCCGGTATAGTCGGTATAGGTATCGGCATCGTAGGTCCAAAAAGGCAGATATACACCTTTGAACATCTCATTGTCCACTCCTCCTTTTTTTAGCTCCGATGGCAGAAACCATTTCTTTCCCAGCCATTTTGTGAAATTTGCACTACTCTGTTTTTCGGTTATTTTAAACGGAAGCAGATATTTCGGTTGCCAAAAACGCTTTATGGATGCTTCGTCTAATATAAGAGGCGTAGAACAAAACACGCATTTTGCTGCTGAAATATTGGGAGCCAATGTAGTATTGGCGCCACATTGCCGGCATTTTATTTCAGAAACTTCTACGGTTTGATCCTCGTTGTTTTCATTGGCACGGTCTTTCCAATAGTTGAAATCATTTTCTTCTATTTCGGCGGCTGTTTTATCGAGCTCTGCACTCTTTCCACAATACACGCATTTCAAATCTTCATCGGCAGGCGAGTATTGCATTATGCCACCACACGCTTTGCATTTTGTCTGCAAAGCATCGGTTATAGGTTGTTTTATTTCAGTCATTGTACCATTTTTCATTTCCATAGAATTTAGTTTAATCAAGATTCGATTTATTGATGTATTTAAAGAAGCAGTACATTATGAATCAACCAGCACCATTACTCAATCCCAAATTCTTTAGCGCTTAGGGGACGTTGTTCTTTAAGTGTCTCAAAATTCAAAAAATCCATTATTGAGAACAAATCGTCAAACTTTCGTTCCAAATTTTCACTTGCGTAAGTTTCAAACTCATGTTGTCTTTCGTCTAACTGTTTTTCAGTATTTGCTGTAACTTTAGGATCTAATTTGTCTAACGCATCCCATGAAGCAATAGCACTAGTCATTATGTAATCTTGACGCGTCTCTTCGTCTTTTTTGGCGAGGACTTTTCCGTATTCAATCATCTGCTTTGCAGAGCTGTCATATAGTTTATCGATCTCCTTTTCAAAACTAGCATCTATTTTTGAATGTTTATTAAGCAGGTTTCCGACTTCCTGAAACACACGGGCATAAATTGCCGCTGACTCTTGAGCAAACTGCTCTTTGGTTAGTTTTTCTATTTCATCCATATCTTTAAAATTTGGTTGTGAGCTGCTTCCACCGCATCCATTAAGGATAAATGCTGCAACTATAACTGTAAGTAGAATTATTTTTCTCATTGTACTGTTTTTTTTATTTTCCTGTATAATTTACCGCCCTGTCATCTGTGCCAATGCCGAAGGCTTCCACCGCACCATACTTGTCGCTACCCGCATAAGGCTCAATAAAACTGAGTGTACGCATAGTGTATCCGCCAGAGCCGTTTGGTAGGATAATTTTGGTGTTGATTCGGCGGTGGATGATTTGTCCGAGTGCGTTTTTTTCAACCCGCCATGCCGATTCTATAATTACGAGTTCTTTGATATCCCACGATGGGTATGCTTGGCGTGCAAGTTCAAGCATTTTGGCTTTCAATGCAGGATTGTTCATCTGCGAAGCGGGTATGGGTAGTTTTTCTTGGTTAGCCAATGAGTTTATTTGTCCTTCCGCCATACTTGAAATTACAATATTCGCAAAATTATGTTCATCCCACTGCAATGATTGGTCTCTACGGTCAAGTAATCTGCGAATACCAATTAATTGAGCTCTCTCATAATCGTATATATCTGCTTTAGCGGGCGTAATTATGGGGGTTCCATAATCATCGTAAATTACGAAGTGCAGTTTCCCATCTATATTTCTGATACTGTTCATTCCTAAGGGTAACGATTTTAAGGTAAATCTATTTTCTCCCACTTTCTCAACTTCATATCGTTGCGTTACATAGCTTTTAAGAACGCCAATGTAGTGTTCATAAAGTTCGGACTCTTTTTTTATATTTTGTTCTGCACTGAATTTTTCACTATCGGTAAATAGTTTTCCCACATCTGATTTCATACTAAATGTGCCGGGTGTAAATAGAGCCTCATAAATAGATATGTTATCGTTATTTCTGTCTTCTATTTGTTTTTTTATAGCCTCCAACTCCTCAGACGAAAAACGATAAATACGTAGTACAAATTCATAATGATTCATCTTGTCGAGTGGCTTTGGATTTGCATTTTCTTTTTCAAAGTCAAAAGAGGCACCTCCTTTGTCAGCAAAGGAATCATACGCCCAACAAGTAGGTGGCCTCAGGCTTGGGTCTTTCATTTTCTCGACGGCTTGGCGCACCTCATCAGACAGACCGGTCATAGAAACCGACATTTTTGTATCCAATGTTGTGTTGGACGCACCTTCGGTTGCATTACTCGCTGCTTCTTTTGTCTCTTTTTTCACTGTTTCTTTGGCTTTGTTGAGTAATTTGCCAATTTGCGCTTGCGCCGCACCCTGTACGGCAAACACAAGGATTATAATTGCAATTATTTTTTTCATTTTTTTGTGATTTTAATTATTTACGATTCTCATTAATTTCAGACCAATTATATTTATAGTTAATCAAAACGTTTGCAACACTATAAATAATGCAGCATTAATAAACCCTTTGTGCTCCGTAGCCTTTCACAGCTCCAAAAAGGTCAAATACCTTATCAAACGGATATCGATTGCCATACATGGAAACACGTATAGTTTCAGTGCCTTGCATATTCATTCCCAATGCCGAACGAAACTGATTTACTGATGAATTGGGATTAAAAGAAGAGGTTTGTGAGCCGGTTATTCCTATAAATCCTTTCAAATAAGGCACATCTATCTTTTTGCTGATGGCATTTACCTCTGCTTCGTTCATCTCACGATTATTTTCATATTTATGCAATTGGTTTACGTCCTCAAAATTCTTTGCTAAAACAAATGTCCATCCGCCGCCACCAGATGGTAGCACCATATCGCCATTGCGGTTTCCAAAAAACAAGTTGTTCCACGCCGAGGTTACTCTTTTCGCTTCTTTGGATTTATCAGCATCCACATAAGCTCGATCCAGACCGCCATAGTTGGAACAGCCGATTATATTGTTATACACATCGGCGTCAATACCTGTCATATAGCGGAATCCATATCCCATATCTTCCATGAGTTTATCTCGGCACCAAGTAAACAGCACGGTATTCTCGTGAAATGAAATTTTGGATGTATTGGGTAGTGCCAGTCCGCCACGCACCTCGCAGGCAGCCATTCGGTTTGCCACAAACACATTGTTATAAATATCAAAATGTCCGCCTTTACAGGCCATCTGTATGGCGAAGTGATATCCGTTGAGAAATACACAGTTGCGGACGGTTAAATTTCCCTCCATCTCACCGCTGATAAGCTGAAATGCGCTTGTCATACCCTCGGGTTTCATAGTAGGCACGCTCGCTACCGATTCGCCAACAACCAGGATACGTCCTGTTTCGCATCCCTCAGGAGCAGCGGCTACCGGATTGTCATAAATCGGAGCTAAATAAGCATTGATTTGTCCGCGGTCGAAAATGATACCATCTACTAACACTACACCATTCCGTTTACCGACTACACGAATATCCATCACCCCTTGATTGCCCGAAGTCATTATCTGAGCTGGTCCTGGTTGCATTGTAGTACGAAACTTTATAGGGTCGCGTTGCGAAAAATCATTGGAATAGCCTCCTACGATAGAAACATACTTATTCACCTTCACCCATCCCTGGTCTAAATAGCCAAGATAATTGCCTTCGGCAAGGCAAATAAGGGCTCCTTCTGGGGCTTCATCAATGGCTTTTTGCAAGTCTTTGAGTGGCGATGATTGACTGCCGTCGTTGCGGTTACTACCATTGTCTGCTGACACGTAAATGGTTTTTGATCCTTTAGGAATTTCTTCCTGACTAACAGCCTTATTGCCTGAGGACGCTTCTCCTGAAGTGGCATTTGATATGCCTTGATCGAGTTTCTTTTCGCCTCGATCTAATGCTTCGCGGGTTTCGCGTGCTGCCTTTTCTTTAATCTTTTGCTCTACTTGTTGCTCGGCAGATCTTTTGACTTGATTGCCAAGTTTTTTCAAATTGATTTGTGCATCAACTGTAAAACTGAATGCAAGTAGGAATGCTATAGCCATTATTGCTTTGTAAGTTGTTGATTTCATTTTTATTTGTTTGTTATGTTTGTTTTGTAATTTCTTTAGTGTTCTCTTCGAAATAGTCAGAGCAACACTTTGTGGTTTCTTTTTAATTTACAATGGTGGCGGCACCTCACCAAATAGTTGCGATAGTTCCTGCACCGAGTTTGCCGCAGCCCATGCCGGCATTCCGGCTGTCCACACCAAGGTGTCGCGGGTAAGCTGTCCTTGCTGAATCATTTGCTGAAGTTGCGATACAGGGAACGGACCTTGCTGCACGCCGCCCACTGCCACGTGATACGTCGTTTGTTGCGGCATTGGGGGTGGAGTAGGTGCAGCCTGTTGAGGTGGCTGTTGCCCTCCGTGAAACTGTCCTGCTTGTGGATTCATCATCTGCCCCGCCATTTGTCCTGCCATAGCCAGTCCAATACCTGCACCCATCGCATCGCCGGCAAGGTTGCCACCTCCGGCGGGATTGTTTGCCGAATCTTTCAACGAATCTGCAAACTGCATCTGGGTATAAGCGGTCATATTGCCAATCACGCCCATGCTTGTGCGGCGGTCTAATGCCTCTTCCACAGCCTCTGGCAACGAAATATTCTCTACCAAAAAACGGGTCAGCTCGATACCATATTTAGCAAAGTCATCCTTGAGACCGATGGTCAGTTCTTGCGAAAACTCATTCATATTGGCTGCCAAATCTAATGCGGCTATTTTAGATTCGCCCAAATAGTCGGTAAACTTGGTTATCACAAAATTGCGAAGCTGCTCGCTTATGCCTTCAGTGGTGAACTCGCCACTTGTGCCTGCCACATTTTTTATAAATGGAATGGGATCTTCCTGTACACGGAAGTTGTATGAACCAAATGCACGCAAGCGGATGGGACCAAATTCAGGGTCGCGCATCATAATAGGGTTTGCCGTTCCCCAACGCTGATTCAAAAACTGCTTGGTGTTTACAAAATATACATCCACCTTGAAAGGCGAATTGAAGCCATACTTCCAACCACGAATGGTGGTGAGGATGGGCATGTTGGAGGTGGTTAGCTCATGGCGACCAGGCTGAAACACATCCGCAAATTGTCCTTCGTTTACCAACACCGCCACCTGCGTTTCGCGTACCGTGAGCTGTGCTCCATTTTTGATTTCAGAATTGTAACGTGGAAAACGCCAAATCATGGTATCGCTCGTGTCATCTGTCCATTCGATAATATCAATAAATTCACCGAATGCTTTTTGTTTGATTTTGTTGAAAAGTGCCATAGCTTTTTGCTTTTAATTATTGATTTTATTTTTCAAATTTCTTTATTGCAAATTTGAGATATATCAATAATTATTATCTGCACTTATCACGCAAATAATAGCATAAAGCA
>DCEG01000038.1:23687-24860 GCA_002316835.1 Bacteroidales bacterium UBA1035
GATTATGTGTGTTTTGTATGTGCTAATTGGCTGATATAGGTTGACCGTTTTCAAACAAAGATCATTATGTTGAAAACAGGTAAACGCGTGCGACATCATCGAAGATTTTCGGAAGATTTCAAGTTGAAAATTGTTCGTGATTATGAATCCGGTTAATATTCTGTTCCAGAAATGGAGAGAATTTACGATATTTCGACCTCACTTATTTATAGGTGGATTTATAAGTATTCTAAGTATAACAAAAAAGGTGCCCAAGTAGTAGAGATGAAAGATAGTAACGCTGAAAAGATCAGACAAATGGAAGCTCGTATAAAAGAGTTGGAACAAGCTGTAGGTCAAAAGAAATGAATATTGACTATTTAGAAAAGATGATTGATTTGGCCAAAGAGCATTATGATATGGACATAAAAAAAACTCAAACATCCAACGCTCTGGTGGTTCCAAGACAACAAAGAAAAGTTGAATTATAGTTTAAATAGTCTTTATAATATGTTGAATATAAGTAAGCAATCGGTGCATCAAAGCAGAAAGCGACAAGAGTTGTTCGACTCTGAATTAAAAGAGTTGATATCTCAGGCAGATATTATCAGGGGTGGGCATCCGGGTTGTGGAGTTGAGAAGTTGTACGAAACCTTGAAGCCCCAAACAATGGGTAGAGATAAGTTTTGTGAGTTTTTCTTGGATTTAGGATATCGTGTAAGAAGGATAAAAAAACTACACAAGGGCAACTATTCCTCTATGGTTTAACTATCCTCACCTTATTTGAATGGTTTGTTCAAAAGAGTTTTGCCCGGTTGTTGTTATAATCTTCTGGGTGTTGGTTTTTCTTAGTATCTCTTGCCATCCGCTGTTGATTCCTTTTGCCTTCAGTTGATATCGGATTGTGTTTACAACCCAGTGGGCTAGCAAACCCAAATGAAGGTGCGCCATCGTTGAATCATCATTCTTATGATAGATCGGACGTAAGTCGAGGTCTGTTTTCAGACAGCGAAAGGTGTTTTCTATTTCGTGTAAAAATCTTGCTTCAAACTGATTTTTCATCGATTGCTCTTTCAGCATCTTGCCTTCACTCCGAGCCTTCACAATATAATCTGTATGCTTGTCAGACAATATTCTTTGAAGACTCACTTTGTATATATTAATTAAATAATGGTTCTTCGTCAAATTTGGTGC
>DCEG01000064.1 GCA_002316835.1 Bacteroidales bacterium UBA1035
GCAGTTGTGGTTATGGCTGCGATAGCCAATAAACCAACGATAAATAAATTTCTAAGTTTCATAAGTTAATGTTTTAAAATAAATATCTATTCTTAGCGTATTTAACACGTTTGCTTATATTAACGCATCGAAGTGAAATTTGTTTACTTTTCGTTGTAAAAAAGTATGAAAGACGATAAATTGGGGATTTTTACCCAAAAAAACTAAATTTACGGCACTTCAACCTTTAATTTCTTTCTTGTAGCAAATTCTGCAGAGCGGCTCATACTCTTGTAGTTCTCCTAACATTACCTGTTTTTCACCGGCTACAATCCTGTGCGAATAATTGGCAAGCGAACCGCAACGAACGCAAATGGCGTGTACTTTTGTAACATCGTCGGCAATGGCGCAAAGATCAGGCATTGGCCCGAATGGAACACGTTTGAAATCCATATCTAATCCGGCTACAATTACACGGATTCCCTGATCGGCCAGCTGCTGGCACACGTCCGCAAGGCCTTTATCAAAAAATTGTGCTTCGTCTACTCCCACTACTTCTACCTCCGATGAAAGCAAAAGGATATTGCTTGAATGCTCAACGGGTGTGGAAAGAATGGAGTTTTTATCGTGAGACACTACTTCATCTTCGGAGTAACGTACGTCTATTACCGGTTTAAATATCTCTACTTTCTGACGTGCAATCTTGGCACGGCGAAGCCTGCGAAGCAATTCCTCGGTTTTTCCGGAGAACATAGAACCGCAAATAACTTCTATGCGGCCTTTGCGCTGGGTTTCGTTTGGGTTATTTTCGCTGTACATGTCGGTTTACGGTTATGTGGTACAGGGCATAAGAATACATCGGACATCGGACATCAGACACCCGACATCCAACAATCACTTCCCTTTCACAATTTTCTTAATTTCGTTTAATTTATTCAGGGCTTCAATTGGGGTTAGATTATTGACATCGAGATTGATAATTTCATCACGAACCTGACTCAACACGGGGTCATCCAATTGGAAAAAACTCAATTGATAGCCTTCACGTTTTTCAACTATATCCTTAATGGGTTTACTTATTCCTTGTTTACGATTTGACGTTTCCATCTGCTCTAGAATGGCTTCAGAACGTTTAGTAATGCTTTGCGGCATTCCTGCCATTTTAGCTACATGAATACCGAAACTGTGTTCGCTTCCACCGGGCAGAAGTTTTCGCAGGAAAATAACTTTATTATCGATCTCTTTAACGGCGACGTTATAGTTTTTAATCCGTTTGAACGACTTCTCCATCTCATTCAACTCGTGGTAGTGTGTGGCAAAGAGTGTTTTGGCTCTTGCTTTAGGGTGTTCGTGAATATATTCAACAATTGACCAGGCAATGGAAATTCCGTCGTAAGTACTTGTTCCCCGACCTAATTCGTCGAAAAGCACCAGGCTCCGCTCCGAAATATTATTAATAATGTTAGCCGCTTCATTCATCTCTACCATAAATGTTGATTCACCCAACGAAATATTATCAGATGCACCGACACGGGTAAAAACCTTATCTACCAAACCAATTTTTGCCGAATCGGCAGGGACAAAGCTCCCGATTTGTGCCATAATCGTTATCAGTGCCGTTTGACGCAACAAAGCCGACTTACCGGCCATATTTGGTCCGGTAATAATAATGATCTGCTGTGAGTCGCGGTCGAGATAAACATCGTTGGCGATGTAAGGCTCATCCGGCGGAAGTTGTTTTTCAATGACAGGATGACGGCCACTTTTAATATCTATCGCATCGGATTCATTGATCTCGGGACGGATATATTTATTTTCCCTGGCAGCTTTGGCAAACGACAACAAGCAATCGGCGCGCGCAATGATATTCGAGTTTATCTGAATGGTGGGAATATATTCTATAAGACTCTCTACAAGAGAATTATAAATCTGCGTTTCGAGGGAGAGGATTTTCTCTTCTGCTCCCAATATTTTTTCTTCATACTCTTTGAGTTCTTCTGTAATATATCGTTCGGCACTTACCAGCGTTTGCTTTCGGATCCACGTTTCGGGAACTTTGTCTTTGTGCGTGTTACGCACTTCAATATAATATCCAAAAACGTTGTTGAATGCTATTTTCAATGACGGAATTCCTGTTTCAGTACTTTTCCGTTGCTGCAATTGAAGGAGATAATCTTTACCGGAATAAGCAATATTCCGAAGCTCATCCAGTTGTTGATGAACTCCTTTCTTTACAACTCCGCCTTTATTCAACAAGGCTGGCGGATCCGGAAATATCTCACGCTCAATCCGGTCACGTATAACAGGACAGGGATTCAATTGCTCTCCCATCTCTCTCAAACTGGTATTTTCAGAAGCCAAAAAAGCTTCTCTTACGGGTTCAATGGCAGTTAAAGCAACCTTGAGCTGCACTACTTCACGGGGAGATATTCTTCCCACGGCGGCTTTGGAAATAATTCGCTCTAAATCACCGATTAAAGAAAGTTTCCCTTCAAGAAGTTGTTTAAGCTCCGTCTCCCGGAAGAAATTTTCTACCACATCAAGGCGATTCTCGATGGGTTTAGCATCTTTCAGGGGAAAAACCATCCATCGGCGCATCATGCGGGCACCCATGGGTGAAATGGTTTTATCGAGCACTTCGAGCAAACTTTTTCCACCTTCGTTCATCGTAGAGATCAATTCCAGACTACGTACCGTAAATTTATCCAAACGTACATAGCGGGCCTCATCGATTTGCCTGAGCGCGACAATATGATTGATCTGTGTATGTTGTGTGATATCCAGATAATGTAACACAGCACCGGAAGCAATAATTCCGAGCACTAAGTTTTGCACACCAAATCCTTTCAGGTTTTTGGTATCGAAATGAGACAACAAGCGATCGCGCGCAGCATCATCTGTGAATATCCAGTCGTCGAGTTCAAAAAAGAAGTAACCCGAACCAAAAAATTCTTCGAATTTGCGTTTATTACCCCGTTCAATAAGAATCTCTTTGGGAGAAAAGTTAGAAAGCAACTTATCAACTTCGTCTCTATTTCCCTCAGTTGTAAGGAACTCACCGGTAGAGAT
>DCEG01000029.1 GCA_002316835.1 Bacteroidales bacterium UBA1035
CAGCTCCGTTTTCGAAAGCGATGAGTACATCCTCATCGGTTTTAATACCTCCGCCAAAATCAACCGTCAATGAAGTTTTTGTTGATATTTTTCTCAGAATGTCTTTATTTACAATGTGTTTTGATTTAGCTCCATCCAAATCAACCAAGTGTAAATACCGGATTCCATTGGCTTCAAATAATTTTGCAACTTCCACCGGATTTTCGTTATATATTTTTTGGGTGCTGTAATCGCCTTTGGTTAGGCGGACGCACTTTCCGTCAATAATGTCTATGGCAGGAATAATTCTCATACACTTCAATCGTTTGTTTACCTTATTTTCAAAAAATTCTCCAATATTCGCTCACCGACATTCGCCGATTTCTCGGGATGGAACTGCGTGGCATAAAAATTCCTGTTCCGCATGGCGGCACTGAACGGCAAAATATAATCGCACTCGGCGATAGTTTGCGCACAGCTCTCAGCGTAATAGCTGTGTACGAAATAAACCGTATCATCCTTTCCAAAAGCATCAAAAAGCAATGACTCCGTGTGCTTCAGGTTGTTCCATCCGATGTGGGGGACAATGTCCGTCAATGGGAATTTTTTTACCACAGTATCAAAGATACCCAGGCAGCCGGTATCTCCCTCTTCCGAATACCGGCACAGCAATTGCAGACCCAGGCATATTCCCAGAACGGGCTGCTCGAGCGATTTTATTACCGCATCCAGCTTCCGCTCTTTTAAATATTCCATGGCCGATGATGCTTCGCCCACACCGGGAAAAATAACTTTGTCCGCACGTCGGATTTCAACTTCGTTATCGGTTATGACACACTGGTGGTTCAACCGTTCCACCGCATTTTTTACCGACGCGATGTTTCCTGCATTGTATTTGATGATAGCAACCATTGACGTCATAGTATTCCTTTTGTGCTGGGAATTCCTGCATTTTCACCGCGTTTCACCGCCATCTTGATCGATTTGGCAAATGCTTTGAAAATAGCTTCTGCTTTGTGATGTTCGTTATCGCCTTCAGCTTTGATGTTGAGGTTACACCTGGCGTTATCGGAAAACGACTTGAAGAAGTGCACAAACATTTCGGCAGGCACATCTCCGATCCTCTCGCGTTTAAAATCCACCTCCCAGACCAGCCAGGGCCGGCCGCCGAAATCAATGGCGACCTGTGCCAGACAATCGTCCATGGGTAACAGAAAAGCGTAACGTTCAATGCTCTTTTTCTTTCCTAAAGCTTGCAGGAACGTTTCACCGAGTGCAATTCCAACGTCTTCGATGGTGTGGTGTTCATCGATATGCAAATCGCCGTTGACCTGGATGGTGAGATCGAGATTTCCGTGTCGCGGAATTTGTTCAAGCATGTGATCAAAGAAACCTAATCCGGTTGAAATATTACTTTTCCCGGCTCCGTCCAAGTTTATTTCGATGGAAATATCGGTTTCGGATGTTTTACGTTGTACAGCACCTTTTCTTGGTTCCGATTTCAAGAATGTATAGATTTCAGCCCAACTCGATGTGCATAAGACAGCGTCTTCCGCTTTATTAACATTCAGATAAATGGCTTTGCAACCTATGTTTTTAGCCAGCTGAACATCAGTTTTCCTATCACCGATAACATACGAGTTTTTCAGATCGTAATTGCCTTTTATATAGTGTGTGAGCATGGCAGTTCCCGGTTTTCGGGTAGGGAGGTTTTCGTGTTCAAAAGAGCGATCAATTAAGATTTCGCTAAATATAACACCTTCATTTTCGAAAGCTTTTAATACTTTGTTGTGGGCCGGCCAGAAAGTTTCTTCCGGAAATGAACCGGTACCCAATCCGTCCTGATTGGTAACCATAACCAACTCATATTCCAACTCTTTGGCAATTCGAGACAGGTATTGAAATACTTGTGGGTAAAACTCAAGTTTCTCCAGGCTATCGATTTGAAAATCAACAGGAGGTTCGATAATCAATGTTCCGTCGCGATCAATAAATAAAACTTTTTTCATACAGTGATCTTTTTTAATTCTGAGAGCAGCAGGCGATTTTCGTTGAACGTTCCTACCGTTATGCGAATGCAGTTCTCAATTTGTGAATGACGATTTCGGGTAATTATTTTTTTGTCAACCAGTTTATTATAAATTGAATTAGCATCCGAAACCTGAACTAAAAGAAAGTTAGCATCCGAAGGAAAAATTTTCTTTACGATGGGAAGTTTTTCCAGCTCTTCAATCAAAAACTCTTTTTCATTAATAATTTTACTTACCCTTTCGGATTCTTCGTGTTTTACTGAAAGAGCATCCAGAGCTGCTTTCTGATTGAGTTTGCTTACGTTATACGGCGGTTTTACTTTATCGAGCAGCGCAATAATTTCCTTTTGTGCATACGCGATGCCTACTCGTGCACCGGCCAGCGCCCATGCTTTGCTGAATGTTTGTATGACAATGAGGTTAGGATATTTACGTATCTTTGGCACATAAGTGCGATCGGCACGAAAATCGATATAGGCTTCGTCCAGTACGACAATTCCATGAAAGTTATCCAACAGTGCTTTCACATTTTTAAGCCGATTGCCTGTCGGGTTGTTTGGAGAGCAAACAAAAATTATTTTGATAGACGGGTCTGCATGTACTTTCTCCAAAATAGCATCCATATCCAATTGAAAATCATCGAGAAGAGGAACGCGTACGATATTAATATCGTTTATGTTAGCCGATACTTCGTACATTCCGTATGTGGGTGGACAAATCAATACACTATCCTTGCCCGGATTGGCAAAAATTCGGTAAACCAAATCAATTATTTCGTCACTACCGTTGCCAATAAAAATATTTTCTGAAGGAACGCCTTTCATTTCCGATAAAGCCGCTTTCAGTTCTTTTTGATGCGGATCGGGATAACGGTTTAGTGTGCCGTAGGGACTTTCGTTGGCATCGAGGAAAATGCCTTCACTACCCGAGAATTCATCGCGTGCGCTCGAATACGGTTTTAATGTCCAGATATTTGGACGCACAAGTGATTGTAAACTAAATTGTTTCATCTATTTGTTGTGTATTGGTTATTAGTGAACGTTTTGAAGCAATTTCGCCTAACCGTAATGTCATCGCATTTTTATGAGCATAAAGTTCTTCGGATTCTGCCATGGTTTGCACTGCTGTCCCGATACTTGTAATCCCTTCTTCCGATAATTGCTGAAAAGTGATTTTTTTTACAAAACTATCCAATGAAACGCCGCTGTACGCTTTTGCGTAACCGCTTGTGGGCAGCGTGTGGTTGGTGCCGCTGGCATAATCGCCTGCACTTTCGCAACTGTAATTTCCCAGAAAAACCGATCCGGCGCTGACCACTTCGCGGCTGCGCAAAACAGGATTTTCCACCGCCAAAATCAAGTGTTCGGGAGCATAAACGTTGCTGAACTTGATGCATGTATCGATGTCTTTAAACATAATGGCACGACTGTTTTTCAATGCTTTTTCGGCAATTTCCTTTCTTGGCAGGTTGGCCAGCTGGATATCGAGTTCTTTATTTACTTCTTTGATTACCTGTTTGTTATCGGATAATAAAATAACTTCACTATCAGGTCCATGCTCGGCTTGCGAAAGCAAATCGGCAGCCACGAACGATGGATGGCAAGTTTCATCGGCAATGATCAGTACTTCGCTTGGCCCGGCGGGCATATCGATGGCTGTGCCATAGTATTGTGCTGCATGTTTGGCTGTCATCACGTATTGGTTCCCCGGGCCAAAGATTTTCTCTACCTTTGGGACGCTTTTCGTTCCGAAAGTCATGGCTCCGATTGCCTGAATCCCGCCGAGAGCAAAAATTTTGGTTACTCCCACAAGATTTGCTGTATAAAGGATAGCGGGATGAATATTGTCTTCTTTGTCAGGCGGTGTACAGAGCACAATTTCTTTACATCCTGCTATTTTTGCCGGAATTGCCAGCATCAAAACGGTGGAAAAGAGTGGGGCAGTGCCTCCCGGAACGTAAATTCCCACGTTTTCTATCGGGCGTGATTCGCGCCAGCAAACTACACCAGGCAATGTTTTCACTCTCACTGGCTCTTCTTTTTGCGAAAGGTGGAATTTTTCGATATTGTTCTTTGCAATTTCGATGGCTTGTTTCAGTTGTTCCGAAACCTGTTGTGAGGCTGCTTCGATGGCTTCGTTGGAAACAATGAAACTTTCTGCCGAAAAACCATCGAACTTACTGGCGTATTTCAAAACGGCTTTATCACCTTTCTTGCTAATGTCGTAAAACACCTTGTTCACTAAATCCATCAGCTTGGCTTGTTTAATTGCAGCTCGTTCAGCCAGTTTTGGCCATTTATTTTCGGATGGGTTGTTTATTGTTTTCATTTCACGAGTTATGGGTTATGGGATGCGAGTTACGAGTTATGTGATATTTTCAACAGTTCCCGAATTTTCTCCTTCTAAACTTCTTTTTTTCAATGTCTAATTTTCCTCAAAGTATCATCTTCTCAATATTCATTACCAAAATCCCCTGAGCATCGACATCTTTTAATGCATCGATAACATCCCAGAACTGATCTTCCTGCACTACAGAATGTACACTGCTCCATCCTTCTTCAGCAAGAGGTAGGATACTTGGCGATTTCATTCCCGGGAGGATAGCACAAATTTTTGGAATGGATGAATTGGGCGCATTCATTACTATGTATTTACTTTCGAAACCGCGTTTGTAGGCACGAATACGAAAAAGTAACTTTTCTAGTAATTGTTTCTTATTTTCATTCAGACTTTTATTGGCAATAAGCACAGCTTCACTTTTGATGATGGCTTCAACTTCTTTTAGTCCATTCATTATGAGCGTACTGCCTGTACTCACTATATCGAAAATTCCGTCGGCCAGACCAATTCCGGTGGCTATTTCTACGCTTCCTCCCAACTCTTCAACTTGAACTTCAATACCCTTAACTCTGAAGTATTTTGTCAGAATCTTCGGGTAACTGGTAGCGATACGTTTTCCATTGAAGTAATCCAGATTGGTATAAACCTCGTCTTTGGGAATAGCAAGCGATAAACGACAATTTCCGAAACCCAGCATTTCAACTTCCTCCACGTCCTTGTCTTTTTCCCATACTTCGTTCTGTCCCAGAATACCTATATCGGCAACACCCTTTTCAACGTACTGCGGTATATCATCATCCCGAAGGAAAAGGATCTCTATAGGGAAATTTTTGGCTTCTGTTTTCAGTTTGCGGTCACCATTCGATATCTTTATTCCGCACTCACCAAGCAGTTGTAACGATTTCTCGCTTAATCTGCCACTTTTCTGGATGGCAATCTTTAATTTTTCACCCCCAACCCCCTGAAGGGGGCTTTTGGTAGGTTTAGAATTATTTACAATCATTTTACTATTTATTATTTTGATGCACTTTACTAAAGTCCCCTTTAGGGGATTTAGGGGTGAAAAAAACCCGCCTGATGTATTCAGACGGGTTTTTTATATATGTTTGTGCTTATACATACCAATTTCAGCTCGCCTGATTGCAAGTGTGAAAATGATGGTGATGTAGCATGTTTACTTTCATTTTATTTGTTTTGATGGTGCAAAGATAATAGAATAATTTTAAAACAAGCGAAAAGTGGAAAAAATATTGTAAAAATCTTTGCCAAAGTTCGAAACTTTGACAAATGTGTGCTTCTTAAAAATCCCCAAAATACGCCCGATTATCATCTTTGTGCAAATTTTATGTAAGTTTGTCACAGCTAAGTAAAACACCAAAAAACAATTATTATGAAAGGCATTAAATTTACAATTTGTTTTTGCAGTATTTTATTTTCATTAGCGGTAAAAGCTCAATTTTTGGGAGATTCTGCTTTTAAAATTTATAGAGGAAGTGCTGTTGGAATTAGTGTTGTACAAATCAATTTTAATAATGATTATACGTACAAAATGTATATATCTGAATATCATTGTAGTTTATGTGATCCAGATGAGTTGAGACAAGCGATTGACTCGAACGGACAATGGACTCAGGTATCTGACTCTTTACATTTAATAGATGAAGATGGATATAAAAACACATTTTTAATTTTAGATGAAAATACAATCAGACCGCTTCTTTTAATTGGATATAAAGGAATATCAAAAGAAAGAAAAACAGAAATTCACAAAAGAATCACCGAAAGTCCAAATAGGGAAATAGATGATTTTCATTTGGTTTATGATACTTATCCTAATGGAATGGTGAAGAAAGTAGTTGATAAATACAGGTACTTATTGCCGGAATACGTTATTGACTTTCACAAAGATGGTAGGATAAAATCACTAGAATACTTTTGGAATGGAAAACGCTCCAAAAAACTAAGATGATTCTTCCTAAAAATCCCAAAAAAACTACACAAAAACACGCCCGATTATCATCCCGTTGCAAATTTTTATGTAAGTTTGCATCCGATGAAAAAATTCATATTCATAGCTATATGGATGAGTGTTTGCGTTTCGGTGTCTGTGGCGCAATCGCGTATTATTTTACCTGACTCCACTCAGATCACTACAAATCCCGATTCTTTGGATCAGTTACCCCGGCAAGTTCCGCAACGTCCCGGGCAGGCACAAGAAGAACCGTTCGATACCATCAATCTGGAATTGCCTGCTGCTACAGTTTGGCATCTGCATCCGCGAAGCGGCGACCGCATTGTGGTGGCAATGGACACGCTGAAACACAACTTTCAACAAACCACTGTTCCCGATGGGTATTCGGTTGCAGGTGGGTATCTGGGGCCTATTGGTTCACCGTTTATTTCCAAAATATTTTTCGAAAGGGATGAAGGGAGTCAGTTTCCGTTTTACGATGTGTACAAACCATACAACAAAACTCCTGAACAGCAGGTCTTTTACAATACACGGGTGCCTTATGCCAAACTGGATTATCAGACGGCAGGAAGCCGACCGATGAGGGAACAGCGTTTCAGGGCATTACTGACAACGAACTTCAATAAGCGAATGAACGTGGGTTTTGAAGGTGATCTGATCAGTGCGAAAGGATTATATAAATCACAAGAAAATAAACACAACGACTGGAGTCTTTTTGGTAATTATTTGAGCGACAGGTTTGAAACTCACGCTTTTGCATCAACATCAACTATCAAGCATTTCGAAAACGGCGGTGTCACCGATGAACGATTTATCCGTGAACCTGAATCTGTTGGAGAGAATTTTTCGACGGTAGATATACCCGTAAAATTTAGCGATACGTGGAACAAGATGAAGACCAGCCACCTGTTCTTTTCAGGGAAATATAATCTCGGCTACAGTAGTCGGCGGGACTCGGTATCAGAGGCTGAATTTGTACCCGTTGCAAGTGTTATTTTTACATCCCGTTATACCGGACAAGACAGAAGGTTTCTTTCACATGACACAGCCAACGTATCTGTTGAAGGGAAAACTATGCAGCGTATCGATCAGTTTTATCCCGGAACGTTTTACAATAAAGCCGTCGACGACAGCGTAACCTTTTCTTCTTTCAAAAACACGTTCGCGCTGTCGCTTCGTGAAGGATTCAAACCATGGGTAAAATTCGGATTGACAGGATACCTTGAACATGAAATACGCAATTTTTCGATGATCGATTCGATTAACGGCGAAATCGGTCGGGGAAAGCATCGCGAAAACTCGGTGTTTATTGGTGGAATTCTTAATAAACAACAAGGCGAAAATCTGCGATTCAATTTGCAAGCTAATTTGGGAGTCGTGGGTGCCAATTTGGGTGAAATGAAGATGAGCGGAGAAGTGGAAACCGGATTTAATATTGCCGGAAAACGAACTTCACTGAGCGGACAAGCTTATCTGAAAAATATTAAACCAACTTATTATCAAAAACATTATCATTCCAAGTATTTTTGGTGGGATAGGAATTTTGGTGACACACGCAGAGTTTTCGTAGGAGGAAAATTGCATATTCCGTTTACCAACACAACATTAAGCGCAGGAGTCGAAAATTTACAGAACTATATTTATTTAGATAAAGACAGAAATATAGCGCAACATTCTCCCAACGTGCAGGTTTTGACGGCAAGAATTGATCAGAATCTGAAACTGGGCGTTTTTAACTGGGATAATCAAGTGGTGTATCAAACATCGAGTAATCAGGATGTTATTCCGGTTCCTATGGTAAGCGCTTACTCGAATATGTACTTGAAAGCTCTGATTGTTAATGAACTAACATTTCAGTTTGGAGTAGATGCGCACTACCATACTAAATATTTTTCTCCCGGATACGAGCCGGCATTACTTCAATTTTACAATCAGCAGGAAAAGGAGATCGGAAATTATCCTATCGCATCCGTGTATGCCAATATGCATCTGAAGCAAACCCGATTTTTTGTAATGTATTACAATGCTGCAGCGGCCATTTTGAAGCCTCGCGAGTACTTTTCTCTGCCCAATTATCCTGTAAATCCAACTATGATCAAGTTAGGGCTCTCGGTTGACCTTCACAATTAATTTTTCTTTTCGTGGTTACAAAAAAGCGCTTGTATCTTTACGTTTCTTTGCTCGTAATTGTTGTTTTAGCAATGATTTTACTGAAGAATACCGCAACCCGAAAAACCAAAGTTCCTGATTTCTCACGAGATTATGCTCAGATTATTGAGTCGGGAGAACTGAACGTTGTAACCGATTATAATTCTATCGGATACCATGTTTTGGGTGATACAATTGCCGGATTTCAGTATGAATTGATGCGAAAGTTGGAGAGAGACTGGGGCGTGAAAGTAAATGTATTTCTCGAAAATAGTTTGAGCGAAAGTTTGAATGGTATGGTTATGCACGAATACGATATCGTTGCCCGGAACATCCCGGTGAATACCGCGCTGAAAGATTCGTTTGCTTTCACCACACCGATAACCCTTAATAAGCTTGTTTTGGTACAGCGAAAAGCAGAATTTAACGATAGTATTTCGCCCATTCGTCAACACCTCGATTTGGCAAAGAAAACCCTTGTTGTTCCACGAAATTCACCAGCTATATTGCGTTTACAAAACCTGTCGCACGAAATTGGGGATACCATTTTTATTCGTCAGAATGAAACTTATGGAGAAGAGCAGTTGGTAATGATGGTTGCATCGGGCGATATCGATTTTACGGTTTGCAACGAAGTTGTTGCTGAGCAACTTGCTGAGCAATTACCTGAGATTGATGTGGAAACTGACATCAGTTTTACACAGTTAGAGTCGTGGGCAGTGCGGAAAGATTCGCCTGTTTTGTTGGATAGCCTGAACGTGTGGCTCTCGCGGTTTCTGAAGTCGCGTGAATTTCAGAGAACTTACAAGAAATATTATTGATTTTTTGATCTAAGAAATCACTTTCAGTCTTTTTCCACCCACATCAACTCACTCATTATTCCGTCGGAAATAAAAATACCGCGAGTGGTAAGTATCAAAGAGTTGTCAATTATTATAAGATTGCCGGTGATTACATGCTTTTTGGCATTTTTGATACAATAATCGTGATATTTCTCACCGAAATTGGTTTTCAATTGTTGCAAATTTACTCCCCACATGGTTCGTAATCCGGTTAAAATAAATTCGTTGTACTTTTGTGATAATGTCAGGTGTTCGGTTTCTTGTAAAAGTTTCCCCGATTGAACTGACTGGATGTATTTATTGAGCGAAGCTATGTTCCATGAGCGGTTTTCTCCGTCGTAAGAATGTGCCGAAGGCCCTAATCCCAGGTATTTTTCGTTTTTCCAATACGATGTGTTGTGTTGAGAATACAGTCCGTTTCTGGCAAAATTAGAAATTTCGTAATGCTCAAAACCGTTTTCGGCAAGTGTATCGATAAGTGTGGAAAACATTTCAGTACTCGTTTCATCGCTAACCGGTTGTACACGACCTTTTTGCAGAAGAGAATACAATTTTGTCTTTGGTTCGTAAATAAGATGATACGCCGAAATGTGCTGAATATTCAATTCACAGGCTTTTTGCAGGTTTTTCTTCCAAATTTCTAACGTTTGATGGGGCAAACCGTACATCAAATCGATACTGATGTTATTGAAGCCCGCTTGTTGACAACGTTTAACGGCATCAATGGCTTGTTGCGACGAATGTCGCCGGCTTAAAAATTTCAACTCACTATCATCAAAACTTTGAATTCCGATACTGATGCGGTTGAACGGTAACCCGGCGAGTAGCTGTAAATATTCTCCCGATAAATCGTCAGGATTGGCTTCCAATGTAATTTCTGCATTTTTTTCTATCGAAAACAGGGAGAAAATCACATCGAAAATTTGTTCAAAATGTCGGTTGTTCAACCTCGACGGCGTTCCACCACCAAAATAGATGGTTTTGACTGGCTCCGGTATTTCGTTTTTCCGAAGTTGGGATTCCGTGCAAATTGCAGAAACAAAGTCGTTTATTTTACTTTCGTCGGTTTCTTTGTAAAAATCACAGTAAACGCATCGCGTTTTGCAAAAGGGGATATGGATGTAAATTCCGGCCATTATCGCGTTAATTGTTTATACGCTTTCAGGTATTTTCGGATTCTGGTAATGGCAGCGTCATCCAATTCGTTTAGGCGGCGGATATCCATATTGTCCGTTAAATCGTTTAGTTTTACACGAAGAGCAATCGGATTTTTTGCCACACGATACAGATATTCATCATAAGTTTCCGAATCATCGTAATGCGTCATCGCATCTACTGCGCTCAAAATTTCATCTGAAAAACCTTCTTTTTCCAAATCTTCCAATGTCCAATCCGAGTCTTCAATAACATCGTGCAACGCACCTGTTATCTTTTCCTGCAACGTGTGCCCGGCACTCATTACCCGCAAAACATGCCCGAGATACGGTTGCCCGTTCTTATCGAAATGTCCTGTATGAACTTCAACGGCAATTTCGACCGCTAGTGTGAGTTGTTCCTGTAACGTCATTTTCTTTTGTCGATTAATTCTCGTGTACGCACTAGCTCATCAGTAGTAATAAAATCGACATTTAAATCAATCATTTTGTTGATATCCTCAGTGGAATTTACCGTCCATACATTGACTTTTAGGCCGAGGTCGTGCGATTCTTTAACCCAATGCGGATTTTTTTTCAATACATTATGATGATAATCGATGCCGGAAGCACCCATGGCTTTTATCACGTTCGGTGAAAGATCGCCGTTGAGGTAATATACCCGTGCATTCGGATCGAGCTTTATAACCTGATTTACGAAGTTTACTCCAAATGAAATATATTCAACACGGCTTTGCAAGCCTCTGTCGTGAATCATTTTTATGATTTTTTGAGCTAATTCATTCTCTTGTTCCTTGGTTTTGTGTGTCTTAAATTCGATAATCAGTTTGGTGTTTTCGCACTTTTCAAAAGTATTCAGGTATTCTTCTACCGTAGGTAGTGGCTCGCCGTTGGCGAGTTTCACTTGTCGGAGCGTAATCGCGGGAGTTTCCTGAACCAGCAGTTTTTTTCCATCGAGAGTAACATCGGCATCGTGATTCACCATCGGAATGCCGTCTGATGATAACCAGATATCCACTTCTGAACCATACGCGCCAATTTCATCCGCTTTCATTAATGCGGCAATGGAGTTTTGTGCGGAACCGTCTATTTTCCAGTATCCGCGATGTGCGATTACTTCCTGTGCAGATGCAGAGAAAACAATCGACAGAAAGAGTAGGGTAGTGATTACGTTTTTTTGATTCATGATCGTTGAATTTGTACTAAACAAAATTAAAACAATGTTTAATACTAGTAGCGTTGCGTTAATTTTCA